>NZ_JAPMIW010000016.1:0-72384 GCF_033088395.1 Sporosarcina sp. GW1-11
CCTTCGTTTGGTGAGGGGAAGTAAGTGGCATAGTACGTTGAAGTTTAAAAGTGAATTTTATAACGTTCCAAAGCCTACAAAAACTACACTGCACTCATTAGCGTAGGCACAACTGCGGGGTCGGCCGAAGCCATGAGACAACTAGCGCATTTTGCTTGTTGGCTCATGGCGGGAGGCAATCCCCCACGTGCCGAAGCGATGATAGAAAACCGACCTTTACTAACTTCAGTATCGATAAAGAGTCGAGCTACGACACAACACAAATTGGTTTTACTATGCGCCAATGCACACCAAAACTAACTTGTACTCACCAGCGTAGGCACAACTGCGGGGTCAGCCGAAACAAAGAGACAGCTAGCGTGAACTTTCGCTAGTTGGCTCATGGCGGGAGGCAATCCCCCACGTGCCGAAGCGGTGATAGAAAGCTGACCTTTACTAACTTCAGTACCGGAAAAAAGTCGAGCAACGCCCCAACACAAATTGGCTTTATCATGCACCAATACACACCAAAACGTCTTAACCTTCATCCGATCAGCTTCTTACAATGTGTGTAAAAACGCTGTTAAATCTCGTTGATTCTCAGGTGTTACGCCATGCCCATCAGGATAAGTCTTAAACGTTACATTCGCACCTAATGACTCAAAATATTCTTTGCTTTCTACACCTGACTGAGATGGTATCACGTAGTCATAGTCTCCATGTGAAATGAATACATGTTGCTTTTCAACCGATTGCTTCACATACTGGCTTTTGACGAAGTCAGGTATATAACCACTTAACGCTACGACGCCGTGAAGTGATGGAATCAGCGTTAAGCCGAGTGTTTGTGCTAGCACAGCTCCTTGACTGAATCCAACTACAGTTAGACGCGTAGAATCCAAATCATATACATGAACCGCTTCACGAATGAATGATTGGATATAGACAAGAACTTTATCAAACACTTCACGTTCGGGTTTACCTTCTTCTTCAATTGTAAAAAAGGCATATCCAGGTGGCTGTACGATTGGGCCACGTAGACTAAATATATGATGTGTAGCTGTAAAGTCTTGAACTAGATTTGGCAAGTCTCCTTCATGACTCCCCATACCATGAAGTAAAAATAATGCTGGTTGCTTCCCCGTACCTGTTGTTGGTGCAGTGTGCTTAAACGTAAATGGTGATTGCATAACCCTTCTCCCCTTTTCTCATCTATGTTTCTATAGTTTACCATACAAAAAGGGGTAGCAAGAAGCTACCCTTTTTCACTCCACTATATAGCCGTCTCGCATCGTAATAATACGATCTGCATACGGCAACATCTCTTCGTCATGCGTAACCATCAAAGTTGTTAGATTCAAAGTTCTTGTCAGTTCCTGAAGCAACTCCATCACGCCTTTTGAACGCTTTGTATCAAGACTCGCTGTCGGTTCATCCGCAAAGAGGATTTTCGGGCGATGAATAATTGCGCGGGCAATCGCCACACGTTGACGCTCCCCTCCTGATAAAGAAGAAGGATAGGCATCTTTACGATGATTCATATCGACTAGCTCCAAGATCTCTTTTATGGCCTTTGACTGTTCTTTTTTGTTGAATTTCGTTTCCGACACATCAAGCATCAACTGTAATTGCTCTTCTACTGTCAAGAAAGGCACTAGATGAGAAGACTGAAAAACGAAACCGAAATCGGTTGCACGTATTTGCCGAATTTCTTCCTGACTCATTTTCGTCATGTCTTTCCCTTCGAATAAAATCTCGCCGCCAGATGCTCTTTGCAATCCCGCAGCAATCGTTAAGATTGTCGACTTACCGGAACCTGATGGACCGACAAGCGCTGTGATCTCGCCTTCTTTCAACGTTAAATTGACGCCTTTCAAGATTTCCTCTTCGATTTCTCCATTAGAAAACGTTTTTTTCACTTCATCAATAGTAAAGGTAGACATATTACATCTCTCCTTGCTGAATCGCTTGAAGCGGTTCAATTTTTTTAATTTGGAAACCTGAAATGGTAGCACCGATAAAACCAACGACTAAAAACACTGCCGATAACGGGAGTACCGTATCCATTGTTAAGTGGAAAGGCATGCCTTCAGGTGCGATGAAACTGAAGACTTGGCTCAGTACAATGGATAGCGTCAGTGAGATAATCGTAATGACCATCATCTGATACCAAATCATCTTGAACAGTGATATCGTCTTCATTCCGATCGCTTTCAATATTCCATACAAACCAATTTTCTGGACGTTCATCATATAAAAGAAAATCGCAAACAACATACCGCTAATGATGACGAGGAACCAGACAATCATATTCAGTGACATTTGCTCCGCACTATAGCTTGGTATAGCGTTTAAGAACTCTTTATTTGAAAATGAATCCAGTGCGCTTAGGATTGGTGTCTCTTTACCTGGGATAAAAATCGTTTGCATTTCCATGACACGATAGATTTCCTGATAATTCGTCATGTTAATGAATGCAACAGGTGCATGACTGAATTTCTGTTGATCGACAAACCCTGTAACTACGAATTCACCGCTGAATTGATTGTTTGTCAGAACATCACCAACTTGAATACCTTCTTCTTTAAGCGAGCTATCCAAGACGATCTCGCCTTCTTTGATGGCCGGGAACAGTTGCGAATCCGTTGATGTCCCAAACGCGATACTATGCTGTTTATCTTCCGAGTCATTGACGAATCCCATCTGAACGGAGAACGCAGTTGCATCAGGGTTGTCTATAAGTATTTGCTTCTGCATACCTTCATCTATTTTTGACAAGTTATACGTTTCGTTTGCATCCTTATTCAAGTAAAACTCACCTGTAGGTAAATCTTTGATAAGGGCTGCGTTGTCTTGGGATAGTCCGTTTGCCAATCCAGAAATAATGAACGTTAGGAAACTGACGAGGAATATAATCGAGCCGAGTATTAGAAATTTCGCTTTGCTTTTCTTCATTTCTTTCCATGCGATTTTCATGCCTTCCGCCTCCATGTTTTTTCTTGATATGTGTAGTTTAACTTGTGAAGATTAACGGAGGATGAACTGGGTATTACAATAGGTAAGATGTTGATTTTCTATCGGGCTAGCAATGAATTAGAATTGGATATACGAAGGGGTGATGGAATGATTCGATTTGAGGGAGTTTCGAAAAGTTATGATATGGCACATTTAGTGGTAGAGTCAGTCGATTTGGAAATCAAAAGTGGAGAGTTTCTTGTGTTGGTCGGGCCGAGCGGTTGTGGAAAAACAACGACACTGAAGATGATTAATCGATTAATTCCGTTGACTAAAGGAACAATCTGGCTGGATGGGAAGCGAATTAGCGATTATCAGATTGATGAGCTTCGGTGGCAAATCGGCTATGTCTTGCAGCAAATTGCACTGTTTCCGCATATGACGATTGAAGAGAATATTGCCGTCGTTCCAGAACTTGTTGGCTGGAAGAAGAAACAGATTCGCGAGCGTGTAACGGAATTACTTGAGATGGTCGGGCTCGATCCAGCTGTTTATCGCCACCGTAAGCCCAATGAATTATCTGGTGGGCAGCAACAACGGGTAGGTGTCGTACGTGCATTGGCCGCGGATCCAGAAATTTTATTGATGGACGAGCCATTTAGCGCGCTCGATCCAATTAGTCGTGTGAAATTACAAGATGATTTATTGGAGCTACAACGTAGAATCAAAAAGACAATCGTATTTGTTACGCACGATTTGCAAGAGGCATTTAAATTAGGTGACCGCGTCTGTATCATGAATGAAGGGAAAATTGAGCAAGTCGCAACTCCTCAGGAAATCATGACTAATCCTGCTTCACCTTTTGTAAAGGAGTTTACAGCTACCGCAGCGGCGTATTCGTTTTCTATTGAAGATCACTTGGAGCCGATACCAGATGGTTATTTACCTTCTTTCGCAATTTCAATCCACAGCGGCTGGGGGCCCCTTGTTCAATTACTGGCTTCTTCTGAAAAGATCGCAGTCGAGAAAAATGGTGAAGTGGTCGGATTGATTACGCGTGAAGGCGTTCTTCGTTTTTTAGCAGAGCAATCATTGGAAGGAACGATGCCGAATGAATAATTTCTTAGAGGTTTTTCAAGATCGACGCGGCCAGTTGCTTAGTGCACTTATAGAACATATTCAAATTTCATTAATTGCCTTATTGTTTGCGGTACTAATTGCTATTCCATTAGGGATTTATTTGACAAATCGGCGAAAAATAGCGGAATCTGTCATCGGTGCTAGTGCAGTTTTGCAGACGATTCCTTCACTCGCTTTGCTAGGTCTTTTAATTCCTCTGTTTGGAATTGGTAAAGTGCCAGCGATTATTGCGTTGGTCGCGTATGCGTTGCTACCTATTTTACGTAACACATATACAGGCATTAAAGAAGTGGACCCTTCATTGAAGGAAGCGGCTACCGCAATGGGAATGAATGCGTGGAAACGATTAGTAAAGGTAGAACTTCCGCTTGCAATGCCTGTCATGATGGCTGGTATTCGAACGTCTATGGTACTCATCATCGGAACCGCCACACTCGCTGCATTGATCGGCGCGGGTGGTCTAGGAGATTTGATATTACTAGGGATTGATCGCAATAATCCTTCACTCATTATACTTGGTGCAGTTCCAGCTGCATTGCTTGCATTATTCTTTGACTTCCTATTAAAAATATTCGAAGGACTTTCATTCAGAAAGGCTATTACTGCTTTCACCGTTTTCGTCATCGTAGCTGTGCTAATGATTGTCGCTCCTTTACTTGGCGGGAAGTCAAAAGATCATTTAGTAATTGGCGCGAAACTAGGTGCAGAGCCTGAAATTCTTATTAATATGTACAAACTGCTAATAGAAGATCAAACCGATTTGACTGTCGAATTAAAACCGGGACTTGGTAAAACTTCATTCGTTTTCAATGCCTTACAGTCTGGAAGCATTGACCTGTACCCTGAATTCACAGGCACAGCGATATCAGAGTTTCTTAAGGAAGAAGCCGTTAGTAACGATCGTGACGAAGTATACGAGCAGGCCCGAAAAGGCTTAGAGGAAACATTCGATTTAGCTTTATTGACCCCCATGTCCTTTAACAATACGTATACACTCGCTGTCTCAAAGGCATTCCAAGAGAAATATAGACTGAAGACGATATCCGATCTAGGTTCGGTGGTGCAAGCCGTAAATGCAGGTTTTACATTGGAATTCAATGATCGCGAAGATGGCTATCTCGGCATCCAAAAACTATACGACATCACGTTCCCTTCCGTAAAGACGATGGAACCGAAGTTGCGCTACCAAGCGATTGAATCAGGTGAAATCAATCTGATGGACGCCTATTCAACAGACAGTGAACTTCGTGAATACGATATGACGGTGCTCGAGGATGATCAGGAACTATTCCCTCCATACCAAGGCGCACCCCTAATACGAAAAGAAACATTAGAGAAGTATCCTGAGCTCGAAGATACGCTCAATACACTTGCGGGACTCGTTACGGATGACGAGATGCGTGAAATGAATTACCTAGTGAATGCAGAAGGTAAAAATGCGGGTGAAGTAGCAGAAGCATTTTTACGGGAGCAGAACTTATTAGAGCAAAAGTAATGGCAATAGAATATAAGAATGGACGTCTCCTGAAGAGTCTGTGTGTTCCGTTGTGAGTATGATGTTTCCTCTAACTCTCTAGCCATTACCCTCGATTTACTTTCACGCAACTATTAAAAACAGTCCCCCACAGATTTTATTCTGCGGGGGACTGTTTTGTATTTACTCTATACCGAAACTACTTCAGGAGAACCTACAAGCGGGTTATCTCTTGACTTCTATGAGCAAAACGAAGGGTATTTGGATGAATTAAAAGAATACGATGTAGTGTATTTATTAAGAGCATCATTTGAAAAATAAAAAAGCCCGGACAACAAGTGTACTTGTTGTCCGAACTTTTCCAACTCATTAGTCCTGCAAATATTCCTTCACTGCTTGCGAAACCGTCTTTCCTTCCGCACGTCCAGCTACTTCTTTCATCACAGTACCGATTGCCTGGCCCATTGGCGTATCTTTTGCAACGCCTAGTGACGCAATCAATTCCTTCACTTCGGCCACATTCATCTGCTTTGGCAAATACGATTCAACGATGACGATTTTCGCTTTTTCAGCTTCTACGATATCTTCACGATTGGCCTTTTGACCTTCTTCGAGTGACTGTTTCGTCTGCTTCAGTTCACGCTGGACGATTTTGATCTCTTCTTCTGGCGTCAACTCACGTTTCAATTCAAGCTCTTCATTTTGTAGCCCGGCACGCAATAAATTAATGACACCTTTCTTCATTGTGTCTTTTTCCTTCATTGCGGTTTTGATATCTGCCATCAAACGTTTTTTTAACTCTGACATCGAGATCCCTCATTTCTAAAGTGTTATTACTAGTATACAAAAAAGACATGCCATCAGTCGCGTTTTCTCACTTCTTGTGAAACTCGGAATGAATTAATCTAATGGTCAATAAGTGGTCGCGAGCAATCTTCCTCTTAATTGACGAAACGATTGGACTGGTTTACACTTTTTACTAAGTAACTCCTTACGATAGCATAAGGTCACGGACCCCTTATCTACCCAAGGAGTTTTTCGACATGTATAAAAACAAAGGAGTTCATCATATGAAAAAAAGTGTTGTATTGGCTGAAAAACCATCCGTTGCACGCGATATTGCTCGTGTACTTAACTGTAATAAAAAAGGAAATGGCTATTTAGAAGGTGATAAGTACATCGTGACTTGGGCGCTCGGCCACCTTGTGACACTCGCAGACCCAGAAAACTATGATACGAAATATAAGACCTGGAAATTAGATGATTTACCGATGATGCCTGCTGATTTGAAACTGACAGTCATTAAACAAACGAGCAAACAATATAATGCCGTGAAATCGCAGCTACTGCGCCCGGACGTAGGAGATATCATTATTGGAACAGATGCCGGACGTGAAGGTGAGCTCGTTGCACGCTGGATCATTGAAAAAGCAAAAGTAAAAAAACCGATCAAACGCCTGTGGATTTCATCCGTTACAGACAAAGCAATCAAAGACGGTTTTGCACAATTAAAACCAGGTAAGGCCTACGAAAACTTATACGAAGCAGCAGTTGCTCGTTCGGAAGCAGATTGGTATATCGGCTTAAACGCAACTCGTGCACTAACGACGAAATTCAATGCTCAGCTGAACTGCGGACGCGTCCAGACCCCTGTCGTTGCAATCATCGCGCAGCGTGAAGATGAGATTAACACATTCCGTCCGAAAACATTCTATGGTATCGAAGCACAAACGGATTCTAAATTGAAACTAACATGGCAAGATGCAAAAACGAATGATACGCGTTCATTTGATCGTGAAAAAATTTCTTCTATCGTTAAAAAGGTTGATGGCAAGCAAGCGATTATCGAAAACGTAGATAAGAAAGCAAAAAAGACGTTCTCGCCAGGACTCTATGATCTGACAGAACTCCAACGTGACGCTAACAAACTATTCGGCTACTCTGCAAAAGATACGCTGAACATCATGCAAAAACTATATGAGCAGCATAAATTGCTAACGTATCCACGGACAGACTCACGTTTCCTATCAAGTGACCTAGTCGCCACCCTACCGGAACGCTTGAAAACTTGCGGTATCGGAGAGTATCGTACACTTGCGAATAAAATATTGAAACATCCAATCAAAGCGAATAAATCTTTCGTCGACGATAATAAAGTATCTGATCACCACGCAATCATTCCGACAGAAGAAATCGTACTACGTGATAAACTGTCCGATAGAGAACGTAAAATCTATGACCTAGTCGTCAAACGCTTCCTAGCAGTTCTGTTCCCTGCGCATGAATATGAGCAACTAACAGTCCATGCAAAAATCGCAGACGAACGCTTTACCGCGCGTGGCAAAACAATTTTATCGGCTGGTTGGAAAGAAGTCTACAACAACCAATTTGACGATGAAGATGCAGAGCAAGACACAAAAGAACAGCTTTTGCCGAAACTGGCAAAAGGTGATGCACTGAACATCGAATTCGTTAAAGAAACATCCGGCCAAACAAAGCCTCCTGCTCGTTTCAATGAAGCAACTCTTTTATCCGCCATGGAAAACCCAACGAAGTATATGGGTACTCAGGATAAGAAACTTGCAGAAACATTGAAATCTACAGGCGGACTTGGAACCGTCGCAACACGTGCGGATATTATCGACAAACTGTTTAATTCCTTCCTTATCGAAAAGCGCGGAAAAGATATCCACGTCACGAACAAAGGAAAACAGCTACTCGAATTAGTACCCGACGAGCTAAAATCACCTACCCTAACGGCAGAATGGGAATTAAAACTAGAGAAAATTGCTAAAGGTCAACTGAAAAAAGAAGCATTTATTACTGAAATGAAAGGCTATACGAAAGAAATCGTTTCAGAAATCAAAGCAAGTGACGCAAAATTCAAGCATGATAATATTTCGACAAAGACTTGTCCAGACTGCGGCAAGCCAATGCTTGAAGTAAACGGGAAACACGGCAAAATGCTCGTTTGCCAAGATCGTGAATGCGGCCACCGTAAAAACGTCTCACGCGTAACAAATGCTCGCTGCCCGCAGTGTAAAAAGAAGATGGAGTTGCGCGGCGAAGGCGAAGGGCAGATCTTTACATGTAAATGTGGATACCGTGAAAAGCTTTCAGCGTTCAAAGCCCGTCGCGAGAAGAATTCAAAGGGTAAAGTTAATAAGCGCGATGTACAGAAATACCTAAAGAAAAACAACGACGAACCTATCAACAACCCATTTGCAGATGCGTTAAAAGGTTTGAAATTGGACGATTGATTTGGTTTGGCGCGGCTTCGGGACACTTTGGCGCGGTCCAACAGCCGGTTCGCGCTGTCGCCAGTCAACGTTTCTCCTTCCATTCCAAACAAAAAAGGTGTCCCACACGCAAAAATACGTGTAGGACACCTTTTTAACTTAGTAAGCTCGCGCAAACCAAACCGTATGCTTGGACTCTTTACCACAATTAATACAAGTATCTTTCTTTGCTGGTGGAGTGAACGGAATATTACGCGTAGTAAATTTCGTCTCGTCTTTCACATGCTCTTCACATGCATCATCGCCACACCAACCTGCAAGAATCCAGCCTGGAATTTCTTCATTCGCAGCGCTGTCTTCGATATGCTTTTTCAACTCTTCTAGTGTTGCGATATGCGTATGAGAATGCTCTTCACGGAACGCACGCGCTTTTTCAAGCAGGCGAGTTTGCATTGTTGTCAACTCTTGTTCAATGCTCGCAACCGCTTCAGCCAAATTAACCGCCACTTTTTCTTCACCGTCACGCGCTTTCATCAACGCTTGTCCATTCTCAAGATCACGTGGTCCGAGCTCTAAGCGGACAGGAACACCTTTTAGTTCCCATTCATTGAACTTGAAGCCAGGTGATTGATCGGAATCGTCTAAACGCACACGAATTCCTTTAGACTTCAATTCAGCATAAATTTCATCCAGCTTTTCCATAATGGCTGGATTCTTTTTCCATGGACCTACCGGAATCAACACCACTTGTGTTGGTGCGATACGTGGAGGTAATACTAACCCTTGCTCGTCACCATGAACCATAATAACCGAACCAATCAAACGAGTGGACGTTCCCCATGATGTTGTGTGTACGAATTGATGCTTATTTTCTTTTGTTAAGTATTTGATATCAAATGCTTCCGCAAACTTTGTTCCTAAGTAATGTGAAGTACCAGCTTGTACGGCTTTTCCGTCCTTCATCATCGCCTCGATAGAAAACGTATCTACAGCTCCAGCAAAACGCTCTGACGGTGTTTTTTGACCGTCGTATACTGGAATTGCAAGTAGTTCTTCTACGACTTCCTTATAAATCTCAAGCATCTGCATCGTTTCTTTGCGTGCTTCTTCTTCATCAACATGCGCTGTATGCCCTTCTTGCCATAGGAACTCAGACGTACGGATAAACGGTAGCGTCTTCTTCTCCCAACGGAATACGTTTGCCCACTGATTAATCAGTACAGGAAGATCACGATAGCTTTTAATCCAGTCAGAATACAAATGACCAATCATTGTTTCGGAAGTCGGACGAAGTGCCAAACGTTCTTCCAACTTTTCTCCAGCGGCTTCCGTCACCCACGGTAATTCTGGGGAGAATCCTTCAATATGATCTTTTTCTTTTTGGAAAAATGATTCAGGGATAAGCATCGGGAAATATGCATTACGGTGACCCGTTTCTTTAAAACGACGATCCATTTCATTTTTAATGTGCTCCCAGATTTCATAGCCATCCGGTTTAAACGCGATACATCCGCGTACTGGTGTATAATCCATCAAATCCGCCTTCTGGATTGTGTCGATGTACCATTTCGTAAAATCATTTTGCTGATTGCTCATTACTTCATTTCCTCCTTAGTAAAAACCGAACTTTAGGTATTCCATACTGCTAATCATATAACAAATCATGCATTCCTACAATTGAATGTGGTAACAATGACTGGTTATGCCCATAAACTTCAAAAAACTGCCCCCATAAATGCGGACAGCTTCGAATTGTTCAAATTAACTTCTCTTCCGTCAAGACCAACTGCGGCTCTTTCATATTAATTGCCACTGTCAGTATGTAACGGTCAGTATAGCAGGTTGCTTCTTTCGATAGTTAACAAAGTAAATACTGAGGACTACCAACACCAATCCCGCAATCAACTTAAATGTAATAGTTTCCCCAACAACTATCGTACTGACGAAGACGGAAATAATGGGTACTAGAAAGGTAAAAACACCCACTTTACTTGCTACTCCAGCTTGAAGTAGTTTGTAGTAAATGATATACGCTACTGGAATCCCTACCGTACTGCCGAATCCAACTCCAAAAAGAAACATGCCATTCCACTCGATGGCAGACCAACTTTCTGTCAATGAACCCAACAGGAGCAACACAGCGCCACCAATCGTAAACTGCATGGCCACCATCCAAAAAGCATTCACCTCTTCACTTACTTTCTTGACATAAATCACACCGATCGCCCAGAAGAAAGCTGTCAGCAATCCTAATAGCACCCCAATTCCGGATAAGTGACTAGTCAATCCGTCCACACTTACGATGCTGATTCCGATAAATCCGAGAAAAAGGCCGAATACGTTAAGCACCGTCATGCGTTCACCTAGCCAAATCCAAGCAAATACCCCTAACAAAACGGGTTGGAAATAGACTAATACAGATAAGAGTCCTCCAGGCAAATAATTAAAACCTAAAGTATGCAATCCAAAAAACAGAACGGTATTGAACAATGCCGAAATACAGTACTTCCTCCAATGTTGTCGCCACTTCAGCTCACTGCGAAAACGAAGCATCACTAACACAACCAAACAGCCACCAAATAAAGCACGCATTCCTCCAAACAATAAAGGCGGTGCGTAGGCAGCAGATACTTTATAAATCGGCCAACTAATACCCCATATGGACACAAGCAGTAATAAAGCCGCTGTTGTTTTTTTATTCAATCCGCTCACCTCTTCTTCGATAGACCTTTTGTAGTATATTCTAGAAATGACTTTCGAGACCGCTTAACGGTTTTCTTTTATACCAATATTACTTATTATTACATATGGAGGCGATTTTAATTGAAAAAGATCTATTTATTAATGATAACTGCCGCTATGCTCGTGGCCTGCAGTAACGAAGAGAAACAGAAAACAACAGAAAAGGTAGCACCCATTGAACAAAACAATCTTGAAGTAGAGGAAGGCTTAAAAGCAGGTACAACAGAATATGATTATGCAACTTTACTAGCAGATGAAGTATCCGTAAACGCAAAAGTGAAATTTGTAGGCATTGTTTACGCAACGAAAGATGGTGGCTTTGAATTAATAAGCGGTGTGGACAATACAGCTGATGAAATCGTAATGGTAGACGATATTCGACTAGGCGAACGAACAAATATTGATAAAGGGACAGCCGTTACGGTATATGGTAGTTATAATGGGAAGAATGCGGATGGCGTACCGGTAATCAAAGGGATTTTTATCGACTTGGAATGATGGACTTTTAAATCATTTTAGTTTTCATTAGGGCGTAAAGTGGGAATGATAAAAGAAAAGGAGAAGATACCGATGAACAAAATCGCCCAGTGGATTATTTGGTTTCTCGTATTGATTCCTAATAGTATTCTTGTCTATTTATTCATATCTTTTTCACTCTTTGGCACAGCCGAAGGAGCTAGCCCCAGCTCTATCGATTACTTGATTGCAGTCGCTATCGTACTGATCACCAATATTACGACTATCCAGCTGGTTGTAGCCATCCAGAAACAGCGATCCCAAGGATTTATCTATGGTGTAATAGTGGCGGTCGCTCAAATACTTGGTCTGTACGTATTCGCTATAACGTTCTCCATAATTGGACTAGTTATTACAGTTATTAGTATGTTCGTAGCACTAATTTTGTTAGTGAGGGCACTAAAACAGCCAGACCAAACGCTTGTCCATACTAAATAATTCTCACTACCTTATCGCATAAAAAAGACCATCGATTCGCTCACTCGATGGTCTTTAATTATTGCCTAATTACTTTTGAATCTACAATCCATAATATGAGAGAAATAATCTCTTTTGGGGGTAAATTCCATTCTGAATCTTGAACGTAATAAAACTATTCACCCTCCTTGCAAGAATCGCAACATTTTTCCAATTTAATTATTTTAAGAAAGCATTTAACTAATGCTCTTTCTTCTATATACTGAGCAGAGTGTGAAAAATTTATAATTTTTCATGCTAATTGAATAGTATTTTTTAGATGAAGGAGATTTTTATGGAAACACAAAAAAGAGGTTTCTTCCAAAAGTTTTTGGATATGATCGAGAAAACCGGTAACAGACTGCCACATCCGGTGACACTGTTCGCCCTTCTCGCTCTTTTAGTTATCGTTATATCAGCAGTTGTGTCGTATTTTGGCATTAGCGCTGAGCATCCGGGTAAAGAAGGCGAAATGATCGAAGTACAAAACCTTCTCAGTAGTGAAGGTATTCACTATATCATTACGAATATGACCAGTAACTTCATCGGTTTCGCTCCACTTGGCGTCGTCTTGATTACGATGCTCGGAATCGGGGTTGCGGAAGGTTCTGGACTCATTAGTGCGTTATTACGTGGCTTTGTAATGTCTGTTCCAAAACGCTTAATTACACTCGGTTTAGTATTTGCTGGGGTTATGTCGAGTGTCGCTTCCGATGCGGGTTATGTAGTTCTCCCTCCGCTTGGTGCAGTTTTATTCGCAGCGCTTGGTAGACATCCATTAGCAGGTCTTGCTGCAGCATTTGCTGGGGTTTCAGGTGGTTTCAGTGCGAACTTACTACTGTCAGGAACAGATGCTTTGCTCGGTGAATTAACAATTATGTCCGCAGCGATCATCAATCCTGAGTACGCAGATGGTATGAATATTGCGATGAACTACTACTTCATTGCCTTTTCAGTTATCGTCCTGACATTCGTCGGTGCGTGGGTGACTGAAAAAGTCGTCGAACCACGTCTTGGGGAATACAACGGACAGTATCGTGAAAAGGTTGAGAAATTATCTTCTTTAGAAAAGAAAGGCTTAATCTGGGCTGGTGTGTCTGTAATTGTTGCAGGTATTCTCGTTGCATTACTCGTTGCCTTCCCTGGCGCTCCATTACGTGGGGATGAAGCCGATATGCCGATTATCAAATCACCATTTATGAAATCACTTGTGCCAATCATTGCGTTCATGTTCTTCGTGCCTGGATTGGTTTATGGTAAAGTGACGAAATTGATTCGTGATGATAAAGATGTAGCAGCGATGATGTCAACGACGATGGCTGCTATGGGAATGTTTATTGTCCTATCATTCACAGCGAGTCAGTTCGTTGCATTCTTCTCCGAGTCGAATATGGGCTTAGTGTTAGGTGTATACGGTGCAAATTTCCTTGATAGCATTAACTTAAAAGGGATTCCGTTATTGTTGATGTTCATCTTAATTGCTGCGTTTATCAATCTGTTCATCGGTAGTGCGTCTGCCAAATGGGCTATGATGGCACCGGTATTCGTGCCAATCATGATGCAACTCGGTTATTCTCCGGAATTGACGCAAATGGCGTACCGTGTAGCAGATTCATCAACAAATATTATCTCTCCGCTCATGACGTACTTTGCAATTATCATCGCATTTGCACAGAAGTACGATAAGAAAATGGGGATTGGTACACTCGTTGCCGTCATGTTCCCTTATTCCATGTTCTTCTTAGTATTCTGGAGTTTGACACTTATTGTCTGGATGTTACTGGGAATAGATTTAGGACCTGGTTCTCCAATTTTCTACATCAAGTAACTACTAATTTCCCCGTAAGAGCATTCATTGCTCTTACGGGGTTTTCATGTCACTATAATAATTGATATTGATGATTATTGATGAATGAACCAGAGGATTACCACTTTCTAGTAGGAAGGGTAATCGTTTTTTACATAATTCCAGCATATAGTCACTTGATTTCCTCAAATTTAGGATTACACTAAAAAAAGAACTTTTGATAAGGGGCAACTAATTATGAAATCTATTCTTCAACCTATCTTCACACGTTATTGGAACCCCTATGTCGTCTTACTAATTGCTGGAATATTAAGTGCGTTATATTTCACACTAACTTCGACTGTTTGGGCCGTAACTGGTGAATTCACTCGCCTTGGAGGAGATCTACTATTATTATTCGGAGTGGATATCTCGGGCTGGCAATATTTTGATATGGTACACCTGCAAGGGACGACCTGGAATCGCCCAGACGGTTGGATTGTTTGGGGAATGTTTGCTGGTGCTCTCATTATGGTATTACTAAGCAATAGTTTTAAAATTCGCCTGCCAAAGCAGAAACGACGCTACGTACAAGGACTTTTCGGTGGAATCATTGCAGGTTTTGGCGCGCGTTTAGCACTTGGCTGTAACTTAGCCGCATTCTTCACAGGCGTACCACAGTTCTCTTTTCACTCGTGGATTTTCATTGTTGCGACGGGAATCGGGACATTTTTTGGAGCGAAGCTAACAAAAACACGGTGGTGGAAGGGTAAACCCTCTTTGACTCGTGGTGGCGGTAACCCATCTCCAGTTAAGAAGCGAATCATTCAACCTTATATTGGGGGAGCCATCGCGGTACTCTATATCGGATTAATCGTCTACTTCTTTGCAACAGGGCAAAAGTTTCTAGGTTTAGGCGCATTATTTGGACTCGCTTTCGGTATTCTGATTGAACGTGGGCAAATCTGCTTCACATCTGCTTTCCGTGATTTATTTCTTGTCGGACGCAGCGTCATGGCGAAAGCGATTATTATCGGTATGGCTGTCAGCTCCATTCTGACGATTAGTGTTATTTCCCTATTCGATTTGACGCCCATTACACAAATCGCAGCACTGAGTACGTTTGTTGGTGGTGTGTTATTCGGACTTGGGATCGTCATGGCTTCCGGCTGTGAAACAGGAATGATGTATCGTTTAATGGAAGGACAGTTGCTGTTCTTGCCTGTTTTTGTGGGCAATATTATTGGTGCTACGTTCCTAGCCTATGCATGGGATCATCTTAGGGTATATACTGTATTAGTTAAAAGTGGTACGAAAGTTAATTTGATTGACTCTATCGGTCCGGTTGGCGCTATTAGCGTAACGCTCGCTATGCTAGCAGGACTCTATGCGCTAACAGTCTATGGAGAAAAACGCTATCACCGAAAATTGATTGCAAAGAAGGGAATGAACGTTCATGCAAGCTGAGTTAGAAGCAGATTTCACGCTCGATCTCCGAGGGGAATCCTGTCCCTATCCCGTTATTTATACGTTAGAGGCGCTTGAAGGGATGAATAAAGGCGAGTTGCTACAAGTCATTACCGATTGCCCGGGCTCTTTCCGTAACGTACCGGAAGAAGCACTGGCGCACGGCTACACGTTTGCACAAGATCCTGTAAAGAACGGACAGGAATATCTTTTTTATATTTACGCATGAGAAAAGGCAGAAATCCACTTGGGCTTCTGCCTTTTTCACTTTACGTTCCACACCAACTAATTACAGCTAGTTGTTACATAGTCATTTCCTTACTCTTTGCCAAAGTTATACGATTTGGCTTCATATCAGCTCTAATGCTCTAGTGCACGCTTGTTTTGCTTCTAGCATCATCTGCTCCAGTAGCTCTTGGACGGATGGGACGTCGTTAATCATTCCGGCGACCTGTCCGCTATTTATAAATCCTTGCTCCATATTTCCTTCGATAGCTCCTAATACATGTTGAGCCTCAGTTGTCGCCTCGTCAAACTCCGCTAGTGTCAATCCTTCTTTTTCACGCTTCTTAAGTGCTGTTACATAATCGTTTTTCAAAACCCTTCTCACCCGTCCCACGTTACGTCCAATAATTACAGTCTCTACATCGGTTGCATCTACTAATCGTTGCTTGTACAATTCGTGTACTTGCATTTCTTTTGTAGCAATCAAGCGAGTACCCATTTGTACGCCTTTCGCCCCTAAAACAATAGCTGCCGCAAGTCCTTTTCCGTCCCCTATTCCTCCAGCTGCTGCAACAGGAATACTCACATTTGCTGTAATTTGTGGTATTAGCGTCATAGTAGTCAATTCCAAAGGAGAATTGATTCCTGCAGCTTCAAACCCTTCTGCTACTAAAATATCTGCTCCCGCCTCTTCCGCTTTAATTGCGTGCTTAACGGAAGCAACTATAGTGATAACCTTGATTCCTCGATCGTGTAAAAGCGAAATATATGGTGTTGGATTTCCCGCTGATAAGGACACAACAGGCACCTGATGTTTGATAACTAATTCAATTAATTGCTCCGTATGGGGCGTTACATTTATCGCAATATTTATTGCAAACGGACATGAAGTCAGTGCTTTCAGCTCTAAAATTTTACGTTCAACCGCCTCCACACTTAATGTTCCACAACCAATTGTTCCAAGGCCGCCCGCATTTGAAACTGCAGCCGCTAATTTGGGACTACTAATATTCCCCATGCCTCCTTGAATAATTGGAAGTTGGATAGATAACACATTACATAACACATTCATGTTAGACACCTCTTTTTATGTTATAATTTATCATATAATTTCATTAGATTGGAGGAGAATGTTCATGCTTATACCTTATAACGAAAAACACCCGACAGTCGATTCTTCAGCCTTCATTGCACCTGGCACATATATTATCGGTGACGTAACCATCGGAGCAGAATCTACTATCTGGTTCAATTCTGTACTTCGCGGGGACGAGGGTACTATTACGATCGGCAAACGTTGCAGTATTCAAGATAATTCCACCATCCATTTATATGAAGATGCACCTGTCGTAGTGGAAGACGAAGTTACAGTTGGGCACAATGTCGTCTTGCATGGTTGTCGAATTCAAAAGCGCTCTATTATCGGGATGGGATCCACGATTCTTGATCATGCTGATATCGGTGAAGAATGCATTATTGGTGCCAATACACTGATTCCTTCAGGAAAAGTTATTCCACCACGTTCGCTAGTGATTGGGTCACCTGGAAAAGTCATACGGGAATTGAATGATAAAGACATTGAACTTATTCAATTATCTATTGACACATATGTCCAAAAAGGAAAAGATTTCAATGCCATTTTACGTGACGAATTAAATATCTAATGCTATTTTGAAAATCTTTTTCTTAATGAAAAACCGGGAGTCACTAAAAAGTGCTCACGGTTTTTTACTCTCTAATAATCATTGGATAGTCTTCTGCATTATACGCTTCATCTTTGCGACTCAAATCATTATCTTTTTCAAAGACATGTTCAAAGAAACGGCTAGCCGGTTCAGCAAGCAATTTATAGTACTGGGCAAATAAATGGGCAGAATGACTTCCACTCCACATATCGGGAAGCAATTCTTTTGGAAGGCCTGGATCTATGAACAAAAACTTTCTGTATTCATGTACCAAATTTGTGCGCTCTACAAAGCACTGAGCATCCGACATCTGTCCGCTTTCCATAGCACTTGTGGCAATAATAAACTGCTTGCTATACGTTGTAATGAATTGCTCATACTTTTCCTCTATTTCCTCAAGTGGCCAACTCTTTGCGACTAACTCATGATTCGACTTTGGTCCCTGATGTTCGGAAATGAATAAATCAACATAGTCCTCAATCTCATACTTTTCGATTAAAAGTTGCACTTCTTTCGCCAAGTCATTTGGCGTAATCCAACAACCGTTGGCAAAGTTACCAAAACCACTCCATAAAAGTTCTTTTCGCAATTCATCCCTAATTTGGCGTTTATCTTCAGGGATCGTGTACATTAACATACGCCACTTACCGTCCCAATTATGAGGCTCCAATTTAAAAATCCGCGATGCTGCTTCCGTGATACGGGAAACGCCCCGCTTCGTTAAATAATAATAACTTTTTCTACCATCTCGCTCAGTCTCAAACCATCCTTGCTTCATCATACGAGAAAGTACAACACGCACAGCTTGCTCATTATGGCCAAACTCTTTCATCAATTGGATTAAACTACCAATCCAAATTTTGTTTCCGTAATGACGAACGTAGTCACCAAAAATAGTAAAAATCATAGATTGTGTATTAGAGATAGAAAAAACCACTCTTTCGTTAAATTATTGGGTTCCTTCTTTCTATTATAACCATTCGCCAATAATGATGACAAGCTTATCTCCCTTGAAATACAGGATCCCGCTTCTCGTTGAATGCTTGTAAAGCCTCGATACGATCTATAGTGGGGATGACTAGTTCATACGCTTTTGTTTCAATTGCAAGACCTGTGCGCAAATCGGTATTTAGACCTTCATTGATCGCATATTTAGCTTGCTTGATTGCAACGGGACCATTTTTCATGATCGCATCCGCCAACTCTTCACATGATGCAATCAATTCATCCCATGCCACAACCTTCAAAACTATACCGAGCTCCAACGCTTCAGAAGCTTTTAAGCGTTTGGCTGTAAAGATTAATTCTTTCGCCTTCATTTCTCCTACTAATCGTGGCAATCTTTGCGTGCCACCTGCTCCCGGAATGATAGCCCAACTTGTCTCCGTCAAACCTAATGTTGCATTCGTGGTCGCAATAGCAAAATCACAGGCAAGCATCAACTCGAAACCACCACCGAGCGCATGACCATTCACAGCAGCAATTGTCGGCTGTGGTAGCTCAGCTATACTATTGAACACATCTCGTATCGCTTTAACATTACGTCGGACTTCCGATTCATTTAGAGTTTTACGCTCTTTCAAATCTGCGCCTGCACTGAAGGCCTTCTTCCCAGCTCCCGTGAATATTACCACTCTCACTTCGGGATCAATATGAAGAGCATTTACTACTTCCTGTAACTCTACCAGCGCTGAATAATTAAAGCAGTTTAAGGCCTCAGCGCGATTAATTGTTACATAAGCAATTTGATTCTTTTTTTCCAATAAGATTGACTTCATCATTCACACTCCTAGAAATGAAAAATAAAAGTTCACTCGCTTTTTAGTAATTCCTCTTAACTTTCAGCTCTTTCTACAATCATTGCAATTCCTTGTCCAACACCTATGCACATCGTTGCCAAGCCATATTGCGTATCTCGTTTATTCATCTCGTAGATTAATGACATTAAAATACGGGCACCGCTAGCTCCGAGCGGATGTCCAAACGCGATTGCACCACCGTTTACATTGACTTTACTTTGATCTAATTCCAACTGACGAATACACTCAAGTGACTGAGAAGCAAACGCTTCATTTAATTCAACTAATCCTATATCATCCACTGTCAAACCTGCTCGTTGTATCGCCTTACGAGACGCGTATATTGGTCCAAGGCCCATAACCGCCGGCTCAAGTCCTGCCACTGCACCTACTACATATCTTGCGAGTGGCTTCAAGCCTAGTTCTTTCGCTCTTTTTGCACTCATAACAAGAAGTGCTGCTGCTCCATCATTTACCCCGGATGCATTTCCCGCCGTCACTGTGCCACCTTCAAAAATTGGCCGTAATTTCCCCAGTGCTTCCAATGTTGTTTCGGGACGTGGGTGTTCATCTTTATCTACAATAACTTCATTACCTTTTCGATCTTTATATACAACTGGCACAATTTCTTGATTGAATACACCTTCCTCAATTGCTTGTCTTGCCCGAAGCTGACTTTCGTAGGCAAATGCATCTTGCTCCGCACGGGAAACACTGTAGCGTTCTGCCACATTTTCAGCTGTCTTCGGCATCGTATCAGAACCATACATTTCTTCTAATTTTTTATTCGTAAACCGCCAGCCGATGGTTGTATCGTGCATTTTCATATCGCCGCGCGGGAACTCAGTTTCTGGTTTTCCCATAACAAATGGTGCACGCGTCATGCTTTCTGTACCACCTGCGATGAAGATGTCTCCTTCTCCAGCCATAATAGCTCTTGCCGCATACATAACAGCGTCAAGACCTGAACCGCATAGGCGATTGATTGTCGTCCCTCCAACTTCTACTGGTAAGCCAGCAAGTAATGCCGACATGCGAGCAACATTACGATTGTCTTCACCGGCTTGGTTTGCGTTTCCAAACACTACCTCTTCGATTTCACCGGCAGGAAGACTTGGATTTCTGTCAAGTAGTGCTTTGATCACCGTTGCGCCAAGATCATCGGGTCGAATGGATTTCAGAGCTCCTTTATATCTGCCAAACGGGGTACGTACCGCGTCAATGATTACGACTTCATTCATGATTTCACCTGCTCCTTTTTGTCTGTATAGTCATAAATACCTTTTCCGCTCTTTCTTCCAAGTCGACCTGCTTTGACGTATTGTTCCAGTAGTGGAGCAGGTCGATATTTCTCGCCTAGTTTTTCATGCAAATACTTTAAGTTATTTAATCGTGCATCAAGTCCGACCAAGTCAACTAATTCAAATGGCCCCATAGGATAGTTCAAGCCCAATTTGATAGCTTTATCAATTTCTTCCGGAGTGCCCAAGCCTTCTTGCAACATATAAAATGCTTCATTTCCAACTAGTGCACTAATACGACTCGTAACAAACCCTGGGAACTCATTGATCACAACAGTCTCTTTCCCCATTTGTATCGCTACATTTTTAATCACTTCTGCTGTTTCATCACTTGTTTCTAGTCCACGTATAATTTCTACAAGAGGCATTTTATGTACGGGGTTAAAAAAGTGCATCGCGATAGTACGTTCAGGACGTTGGCAATATGAAGCGATTTCAGTCGGGCTCATTGTAGATGTATTTGTGGCAAAGTAGCAGGTAGAAGGCGCATTTTCATCGATCGTTTTAAATACTTCCTTTTTGATATCTGCCACCTCTGGGACAGCTTCAATAACAAGGTCAGCTGTTTTTGCAGCTTTCTTCAAATCTGTTTCGTAATACAGATGATTACGGACTTCTTCTGCTACCTTCTGAGTAATTTTCTTACGATCCAAACCTTTGGTAATAATAGAATCAATCTCACCTTCTGCGTTTGCCAGAGCATGCTGGTTTATGTCCACAATA
The DNA here is from genome assembly GCF_033088395.1 of Sporosarcina sp. GW1-11. Lineage (NCBI taxonomy): Bacteria > Bacillati > Bacillota > Bacilli > Caryophanales > Caryophanaceae > Sporosarcina > Sporosarcina sp. GW1-11. The sequence continues at coordinate 21,488 of NZ_JAPMIW010000016.1, forward strand.
GTGACAGCATAGCCACCTAACGCACCGACATACGCAATTCCTCTTCCCATAACGCCAGAACCAACGACCACGATGTTTTTAATCATGTTGCTTCCCCCTTTTATATTAGAATTCTAATTTGATAGTAAGAAGGAACAGAGGCCCAATAACTAGCCCCTGTTCCTTTATGGTACATTGTTTTTTACAAACCAAATGGATTCAATGGACGAGAGCCAAAGTAAGACATGATACTTTTCGTCTCTGAGTAAAGATCCAATGTTTCAATGGAAAGTTCACGACCAAATCCTGATTGTTTGTATCCTCCGAAAGGTGTTCCAGGGAACGCGGAGAAAGGTGAGTTGATCATCACGATACCTGCTTGGATTTGTTTAGCCACACGCGTTGCACGTGCACCGTCTTTAGACCAAACAGATGATGCAAGACCGAAATCAGAGTCATTCGCTAGTTTTACCGCTTCTTTTTCATTTGAGAATTTAGATAATACAACTACAGGTCCAAAGATTTCTTCTTGCACTACGCGCATCTCTTGTGTAACATTTCCAATTACTGTCGGTGCATACCAAAAGCCGTTTTCAAAACCTTCAGGATGTAGCTGTTTGCCGCCAGCCAAAACTTCTGCCCCTTCATCAATTGCTGATTGCACGTATTCTTTAACTGTATCTAATTGTCCTTGGTCAATTACCGCTCCAACATGAGTTTCTTTGCTGAATGGATCGCCAAGTACAATACGGTTTGTCTTTTCAACAAACTTTTCTACGAACTCATCGTAGACATCTTCGTGAATATAAATGCGGGAACGTGCATCGCAGGATTGACCTGTATTGTTGTAAATACCGTAAATAGAGCAGTCTACTGCTTGATCGATGTCTGCATCTTCAAAGATTAGGCTCGGTGATTTTCCGCCAAGCTCTAATGTTACACGTTTCAATGTTCCAGAAGCGCGAGACATGATATCTTTTCCGATTGGGGTAGATCCTGTGAACGCTACTTTGTTCACTAATTCATGTTCAACAAGGAAGTTACCGATCTCTGATCCAGATCCCGGTAAGATGTTCACTACGCCTTCTGGAACGCCTGCTTCATGACAAATTTCACCTAACACAATTGCTGTAAGTGGCGTCAAAGATGCTGGTTTGATGATTACTGAACAGCCTGCCGCTAGTGCCGGCGCAACTTTCCAAGCCGCCATCATTAGTGGGTAATTCCACGGGATAATTTGTGCACATACACCAACTGGCTCTTTTTCAGTATAGTTTTGAAATTGACCTGGCACATTGTTAACAGAGCCACGATGCGCAACTATTGCACCTGCATAAAACTCAAAGTCTTCTACTGCCTGGTTAATTTGTGCTTGTGCTGCCCCAATTGACTTTCCTGTGTTTAGCACTTCTAATTCTACTAATTCGTTAAAGCGACTTCTCATAATAGCGGCGATTTTATTAAGAACGCGTGCGCGACGCCCAGTAGGTGTAATCTTCCACTTCCCATTGTCAAATGCGTTGCGTGCAGCTTCAACCGCACGTTGTGCATCTTCCTTAGTCGCTTTTGCAACCTCCGCAAGAACTTCACCTGTTGCTGGATTATAAACTTTTGTACGAGCGCCGTTACTACTTTCCACCTGTTCACCATTGATAAATAGTTTATAAAAATCACGCTTCATAGCTTGTGCTTTTTCTTGTTCTTGAACTTTTGTCATTATACTTCCTCCTTTTATTTACCAATGAATTCAGGTGTTCTTTTACTTTTAAATGCTTCTACACCTTCACGGTGATCTGCAGTCAACCCAGCAATTCGCTGACCTTCCGCTTCACGCTGAAGAAATGTTTCGAATGGCAATGTCTGAGCTTCATTTAATCCTCTTTTAATCAAGCCGATTGCCTTTGTTGGTAACATAGCAATTCGCTTTGCAAATGCTGCTATTTCTGCGTCAAAATCTTCTTGTGGGATAACTTTCGTTGCCAATCCCAAATCCAGTGCCTGCATCGCAGTAACTTTTTCACCCAAGATTGAAATTTCTGCCGCCTTTGCCGTTCCCACCAATTGCGATAAATAATACAAATTTCCACTGTCAGGAATGAGCCCTACATGAATAAATGCGTTTATATAACTGGCCTTCTCAGACATCAAACGGAAATCACACGCGAGAGCAAGACTAAATCCTGCACCCGCTGCCACTCCATTTACTGCTGCTATAATTGGCTTTTCTGATTTCTTTATTTCCAAAACCATTGGACCGTAATGGTCTCTAAGTACTTGTCCATGATCCATATTCTCGTCAACTTCAGATAGATCTTGACCGGAACAGAATGCTCTGCCCGCACCTTTTATGACGATACATCTTGCATTGTCATCCTTTGATGCCTTACGTAACGCTTCTTTAACTTCACGGTTCATTTGTGCTACGAAAGCGTTTAATTTATCAGGACGATTCAATGTTATCCAAGCAATACCATCCTCTAGTTCGTATTGAATCGTTTCAAACATTAAGATCGTCTCCTTATTTCCCTTGATATATCGGTTTTCTCTTTTCGACAAAAGCTTGCATTCCCTCTTTTTGGTCTTCAGATGAAAATAACAGATAGAAATTCTTTCGTTCATACTGCATGCCTTCATACAATGAATAATCAACCGCCTTATTCACTGAGTCTTTAATCATCCGAAGAGCAAGTGGTGGCATTCCAGCTAATTTTTCTGCAAACCGCAGAGCTTCCTCATGTAATACTTCAGCAGAGACGATTCGGTTGATCACTCTATGCTTCAGTAATTCTTCAGCCTTGATTCGTTCACCGGTCCATAGCCACTCTATTGCTTTCGTACGACCAACAAGCTTAGTCAAACGCTGTGTCCCACCAGCTCCTGGCATGACGCCAAGACTCACTTCCGGAAATGAAAACTCTGTTCCATTTGCGGCTAGTAGAATATCGCAACAAAGAGCAAGCTCAAAACCTCCGCCAAAGACAAATCCATGAACTGCACCGATGACGGGTTTTTTGATCAGAGGAATTTGATCCCAGTCGGCAAACTGATTCAACAGTTCAAGACTCATCGAATCCGCTCCTGCCATCTCATCTATATCAGCACCAGATGAAAAAGCCTTTCCTCTGCCAGCAAGCAAAATTACGCGTACTTCGTCATTCCGATCAAACGACTGCATCGCTTCCAAAATTTCACGGACCATTTCACGATTCAATGAATTTAATTGTTTAGGTCTGTTCAATTCAATCAAGCCAATTCGCTGATCAACCGATGTTTCTATGAATTTGTAGACTGTCATTGGCTGTCTTCGCCAATCATCAAAGTAACTAGTTTCCCTGCAAAGCCCATCAAGTCTTTTCCAGAAGCTCTTCCTTCATCGGAACTAAGGCCCGCTTTTAATGCATCCATATCATCGTAGGTCATTTCACACATTAGATAATACGGGGATTCTCCACCCATCGGATTGCCCGTGAATTTCGTTACCTTCATTTCACGCAAACCAGGAATCTTTGCTGTAATCGGCGAATGAACATTGAAGTAATGCTCGTCAAATTCCTCTTTATTTTCAGGGTGTTTATATAGTGCTACTAATTTTGCCATTTAAATTCCTCCAGTTACATTATTGTTGAAACAGGTTTCATTGCTTCGAACGGCGTTTTGCAGCTTTTGCAATATAAAATACTTCTGCAAGCGGTCGGTCCGAATATATTCTCCATCGTTACGTAGGTTGATTCGCAATATGGACAATCTACATGCCACGACCCATCTTCCTTCAGATGGCGAGGAGGCGCTGCGATTCCAAACTCTTTCAAACCCTTTTTTCCGTTTTCTGTCACGCGGTCAGATGTCCAGGGTGGACTGTAAATAAATTCAACTTCAACGTGTTTGACATCCGGCAGCTCCATCACAGCATTCTTTGTATTATTTCTAATAATCTCAAGTGCCGGACATCCTAAAAATGTAGGCAACAACGTTACCTTGATCTGATCAGGTTCAACCTCAACCTTTTCCACCATGCCAAGATCTACTATACTGACCGTATCAATTTCAGGGTCCTTAACGCTTTCAAGCACCTTCCATACTGCTGAACTTAGTACGTTTGTTACTGGAGCTACCATTTCCAAACACCTCTTTCTTTCTATTACCAGCTAGTAGCTGTATCAAGTCTGTACACTTCAGAAAGTGTATCGATTGCTGTCTGTAATTCTTCCGTATGTTGTCCATTACGACCATTCAGTTTTGGGCTTGGTATTTCCGGCAAATTAATTCCCACTTTTTCAAAGGTTGGACGCATTGCTTCCATCCACTTTTCTTGTAGTTCTTCTTCAGTTCCAATCAAACCAAAACGCTCTATCGCTTCTTTCTGATCTCCATAAGAGAATAAGTCACCCATATCCTGAACGACTAACTCAATTGCGTTAACCATTCGGCTTTTCGCTTCTTCCGTCGAGCTCAACAGTTGCTCAAACCATACTTTCCAATGCATCGCATGGTAGTAGAGTTCCATATTTATTTTTATAGCAAGATCAACAAGCGGTTCATAAGAGCAATTTTCGCGAAGAGAATCGATTTTCACTTTTTTCGCTTGTGTATAGAAGTAACTTCTGACAACTGTGTAAGCCCAGTCATATTGTGGTGTGTCCATGTAGTAGCCGTCACCATTTACTCGTTCAGTAATGATACTATTTTTACGCTCTTCTGCAGAACGCAGATGAGCAAGATCATCTGCTTTCTCTAGACCAAGATCTTCTAGCAACTTATAGTACATCGCTGCATGACCCATCGTATCTTGTGTGATTGAGGAGGATGCAACATCTTCCTCAATGTGTGGGGCAAGGCCTAACCACTCCGAAGCCCGAAATGAAAATAGAAAATCATCATCCGCCAATTGAAATAATAGCGCCTCTAATGCTTCTTTTTCTTCTGCACTCATCATCTTCTCTACGTTACTCATTTCTTTCTCCCCCCCGCCCAAGATAGGATTTCCTTTTCATCCAGCATGCCTTGTTCATATTCACGCCACTTTTTACGCAGATAGCCGTAGCCCTTTGTAGTACGGTAATCTTTGTTATCCAGACGCTTCAGTGAAAGACGTTCTTCTTGATTCATACTGCGGATATGCTTTTTATTCACAACCCAAATATCGACAACCGGTTCACGGCGCATAAAGTTTTCTTGTGCCATGATAAGTGCCATATCTTCGTTTGGTGCCAGCAAATCGAATTGGTGCTGGTATGATGCAGTAGGTGTACGCTTACTGAATACTTCAAATTCCTGATAAAATGTATTCTCTGACATTCTCCATCGCTCCTTTATTGAATAACTGCACTTAACGCTTCACGTACCCACGCGTTGTTCTGATAGGATGAACGGCGAAGATTGAGGCGCGCTTGTGATTTTGGTCCATTATTTGTAATGATCTTTTTGAACTCTGCCCAGTCTGGCTGCTGATAGCTCCACAGCTGTTTTTCATCATCGTAATGCAATGTGGAATCTGGAATCGTTAAACTAAGTGATAGGATCCTTGGTATATATTTATCCAAGAAACTTTGACGCAACTCTTCGTTTGTGTTTTTACGAATACGATATTTAATCGTTGCCTCTTGCTTGGATGTGCCTGTAGTTTCCTTGCTTGGCGGTCCAAAGAACATAAGAAGCGCAGGCCACCAGCGGTTGAGTGCGTCTTGGACCATTGCCTTTTGTTCATCTGTTCCTTCAGCAAGCGCCATAATGATTGCTTCCCCATGTTGCGCATGGAAAACTTCTTCTGCACAAATACGTTGTAATGCTTTAGCGTAAGGGCCATAAGAAGCATCTAGCATATTTGTTTGTGTAATGATTGCTGCTCCATCTACTAACCAGCCTATCAAACCTGCATCTGCCCATGTTTTTGTCTCCATATGAAAAACATTGTGAAACTTCAAGTCTTCATCAAACAAATCTTGCATTAAATCGCCACGAGTTCTGCCATAGGGCTTCATAAGGTCTTCAGCTACTCGAAGTAACAACTGACCGTGTCCCATCTCATCTTGCACTTTTGCCATAATACCGAGTTTACGGTAAAGTGACGGTGCTTTCGGTACCCATTCCTTCTCAGGAAGTGCTCCCATGATTTCACTAATGCCATGCATGGAAATAAGTTTGATCAATGTTTGGCGATATTCCTCCGGCATCCAATCATCTGCTTGGATTTTATCTCCGTTCTCTATACGCTCCATAAAGTGTTCCATTTTCTCATTTTCTGTAAGTACTTTCATCGTAACCATTTATCCAATTCCTCCTTTAATTTCTGAATAGGTTAATAAAGCACGCCCCCGCATAAACGATTTATATCGCATTCTATATTCAAACAATTATATATAACAATTTAATTAAATTTATCGAAAACTCGTTATACGTAGGGGTAAAAAAATATTAGACTGTTTCTAGGACGATTGGTTGGTCCGACACTTTAATAGAATCCGTTGGACAACCTTCTATAGCGTCTTCTAAGTCATCGATTAAATCTTCATCTACTTCCGCTGTACCTTCATTGTTATCCAGATGAACGAATGCAAATCCTTCATCATTATATTCAAAAATATCGGGTGCACTCGCACCACATGCGCCGCAAGCTATGCAAGTTGATTGGTCAACAATAGTATGTGTAGCCATAAGAGGCGTCCTCCTTTAATCTAGTCAAATGTTCAAGAACTGACTGGGACCTGTTGTCGTTTATTATTTTCCTTTTGTTCCATTAGTGTTGTACTATGAGTTGCCTGGACTTTAGCTGTTGGATCAATATAGACCTTAGCATTGCTAACAGCTGTAGGGGCTTCACCAAAACCGCTAGCGATAAGCTTAACCTTTCCTTCATACGTGCAAATATCACCCACAGCATAAATACCTTCGATGTTTGTTTCCATTTTAGAGTTAACAACGATACTGTTTTTTTCAATTTGCAATCCCCAATCTTTAATCGGACCTAGGGAAGAGACGAATCCGTAGTTGACTATGACTTCATCGACTGCGATTTCTTCTGTTGTTTCCGTTTTAACTTTATTAAGTATGACTCGCTCAATCTTCTCTTCTCCAACAAAAGATACTGGTGTGTACGGTGTTTTGATTTCTACTTTGGAGTTCATTAAGTTTTCTACACTTGCCTCATGTGCACGGAATTTATCACGACGATGAATGAGTGTTACCTTACTAGCAATAGGCTCTAGCATAAGTGACCAATCCACAGCAGAATCACCACCACCAAAAATTTGCACATTTTTATCTGCAAAGTATTGTAGGTCTTTAATGAAGTAATGCAAATTCTTATCTTCAAATCGATCTGCATTTTCAACATCCAATTTTCGAGGTTGGAATGCTCCATTTCCTGCCGTAATGATGATCGCTTTAGAAAAATATATTTCCTTATTCGTTGTAATTCTGAAGTTCCCATCATCTTGTTTTTCAACTTCGCGAACATCCTGACCTAATGTGACAGTAGGTTCGAATTGGGACATTTGTTCGACCAAATTATTAATTAGATCTTGCCCTGTTATTTTTGGGAATCCTGCAATATCATAAATATACTTTTCAGGATATAAAGCTGAAAGTTGACCGCCCAACTGTGGAAGGCTTTCAATTAGATTTACAGACATTTGACGCATCCCTGCATAGAAAGCAGTGAATAAACCAACGGGACCGCCACCGATTATAGTAACATCATAAACTTTCTGTTCATTGGTCATATTCTAATTCCCTCTCTTTCGGAAGAATGTTAACATCTTTTAAGTATAACAATTGCTAAACGTCTATTTAATTTGTGTTATATTTAGTATCTTAAACGAATTTGTAAGCGTTGTCAACTGCGTATTCAGAATAATTTATGTTTCTTTTACTACTCCATATTCCTTCGTAATATAACTAGATTGGTAGACATTAAGAGGAGCACTTAAACGAAATCATCAAAGGATTCATCCTCTTCTAAGGTAGCCTCAATAGAAAAGACACTGCACTACAGCAGTGTCTTAGATATCATTCTAGATATGTCCACTTTCCATCCTTAACAGTAGCCAGGACGAAACTTTCTGGTCCAAGTCCGTTGTGATCTTCGGATGTATAATTAAAGACGCCTGTCGCGCCCGTCCATTCTTGAATGTTGTTTTCCAAATAATCACGAATAGACTCACGGTCAATGGCACCGTTCTTCAAGGCTTCCACAGCTAACATAACGTTATCATAACCATAAGATCCAAAATTGGTCGGTTCGCTGTCGTATTTGGCTGTATATTCATCATAGAATTTTGATACAACATCATATTGGACATCATCTTTAGGAATTTGATTAGGGAATAGTAGTTTACCTGTCGGAATTACTACTCCTTCTGCTGCCTCTCCCGCCAAAGAGATGAAGTTTTGGTTGGCAATGCCGTGACTTCCTAAAATCGGCAACTTTACGCCCAGATCATGCGTATTTTTCGCTACAACAGCAGGGCCAGGATTAGTTCCCCATACAACAATTGCTTCGGCTTTTGCACTGTTTATTTTTGTTACTTGGGCACTCATATCTGGATCTTGTGTATTGTAGTTTTCTTTTGCTACAATTTTAATACCATATTTTTCGGCAAGCCCTTCCAACTGTTCTGCTCCACTCGAACCAAATGCATTGGAATCACTGATTATTCCTATTTTGCCAATTCCCTGCTCATTCAAGTGCATATAGATACGTTCTACTGCTTGTCTATCTGATTGTGGTGTCTTAAACACCCACTTGGCCTGGTCAACCGGCTCAACAATATGTGTGCTTGCTGCGGCTGAAATCATGGGAACTTGCTGTTGCGTTGCAATCCCTTTCATCGCCAAACTTTCACCACTTCCTGAAGATCCAAGCAGTACTAAGACGTTTTCATCGTTCACTAAGCGGTTAGCTTCTTGGGTTGCCTTTTCTTGACTTGATTCATCATCAGCTAAAATTATCTTCACTGGAATACCATCTATTCCGCCTTCTTTGTTAATCTTTTCTTCCAATAGTTTAGTCGCATTCCACTCTGGTTCACCTAATGGACTATTTGGACCTGTTTTGGAGTATATTGCTCCAATTTTGTATTCAGTTAATTCCCCTCCATCAGCCTTTTCGGCATCTGCATCGTTGCATGCAGCTAAAATAATCGCGGTAATAATTGATAAGAAAATCATCGGTAACTTTTTGAACATATTCTCATCCTCCATTATCAATGTACTGTATGGCCCAAATAGGCTTCCTTCACTTCTGGATCATTTAGTAATTCATTTGAACTTCCACTTTTAATGATTTCGCCATGGGAGATAACATACCCTCGATCAGCAATCCTAAGTGAAGCATTCAAGTTTTGTTCAATCAATAAAATAGTCGTTCCAAATTGAGCCCGTAAATCACGTACAAGTTCTAATACGTCTTTGGCGATAAGTGGGGCAAGTCCCAATGTTGGTTCATCTAATAGTAATAAATCAGGCTCTGCCATCATTCCTCTTGCAATAGCTAGCATTTGTTGTTGCCCACCAGACATCGTTCCACCAAGTTGTTCCTTACGATCACTTAAAATAGGGAACAATTCAAACACTTTATTCATATTTGCTTCTATCGTTTGTTTGTTAGTCGATCTACGATGATGGTAAGCACCTAAATATAGATTATCTAGTACTGTCATTGTAGAAAATATTTGTCTATGCTCAGGTACATGAATTAGATGCTTTTCGACAATCTTCTCCGCGTTCATTCCGGTAATATCTGTACCTTGGTAGATAATTTGCCCAGTTGTTGGACGGAGTAACCCTGAAACTGTTTGTAAAAGTGTTGTTTTTCCTGCTCCATTTGCGCCGAGTAATGCGACAACTTCTCCACGTTCAACAGATAACGATACGTTGTTTAATGCTTGAATCGGTCCATAGCTGACAGAACAATTGATGATTTCAAGTAACTTCTGTTGACTCATATTGCCTCCTCCTCGACTTCTGCGCCTAAATAAGCAGTAATGACTGCCTCATCCGCTTGAATCTCCCTTGGAGTACCTTCCGCAATTTTTATCCCCTGATCTAAGACAATGAGTTTATCGCAAATACTCATGACAAGATCCATGTCATGCTCGACAACCAAAACTGTGACCCCTGTATCGCGTACTTTTTTGATCAATGCACTCATTTCAGATGTCTCACTATGGTTCAATCCGGCTGCAATTTCATCCAGCAAAAGAAGTTTGGGTCTTGTCGCATAGGCGCGGGCAAATTCCAAAAGACGTAATTTACCGAGCGATAAACTGGATGCTTTTTGGTCAAAAACCGATTCTAAATGGAAAAACTGTAAAACTTCCATAGCCTCTTCATAAACTTTACGTTCATTTTTTGTAATACCTAGAAGCATTGATGCAAATCCTGCTACGTTTTGTTTTGTTCTCATATGCTGGCCTACCATTACATTCTCAATGACTGTCATACTTTTAAAAACTTGTAGGTTTTGAAAGGTACGTGAAACACCTAGCGGAGCCACTTTATACGAAGGAAGCTTATCGATCTTCGCTCCGCAAAATAAAATACTGCCTTCTGTCGGAGGAAAAATTGAAGATATCATGTTGAACATTGTGCTTTTCCCAGCCCCATTAGGTCCGATTAACCCGACAATCTGCCCTTCATCCACGGTGAAGCTAACATCACTATTTGCGATAACCCCGCCAAACCTTTTTGTAACTGAATTTACTTGTAACAATGTTCATCGCCTCCTTATTATGAAATACTCCTTTTCACTGGTACAACCGCCAATGCTTCTTTTTTCTTTGTCCGTTTAATTGAAGCGGTATCAAACCAGCTTGTAATTGTAGGGAACAACCCACGTGGTAAGAAGATGACAACTAAAATCAGGATCAATCCATAAATCACATGTTCAAAGTCACTAGTGATGAATGGAAACTGTTCGCCGAGTGCATGAACAGTAATTCCGACCAAGCGGATCAGCAGTGTCCCAATCAATGCACCCCAAACACTTCCACTCCCACCCAATACAACCATCGCCAGGAAAAGGATTGATGCGTCAAACGTAAACGCAGAAGGTGAAATACTATAACTCATATGAGCAAACAGCCATCCAGCAAGTCCTGCAAACATAGCACTCAAAACAAAGACTTGCATCTTGTATTGACCCGTATTGACCCCCATTGAACTTGACGCAATTTCGCTGTCATGAATGGAACGAAGCGCCCGTCCTGCTCGGGAATGAACAATATTTAATGAAAGAATTAATACAATCAAGACAAAGAACCACACTAAGAAATAATATGGAACTCCCTGATTAATTGTCATACCGAATAGTGATAACTGAGGAATTCCATACAAACCTGACGCGCCCATTGTGATTCCTTTCCATTCAACGAGCAAAGTATGAACGATAATCCCAAAAGCTAGCGTTGCCATGGCTAAGTAATAGCCACTTAACCTGGACATCGTATATCCCATAACGAATGCTAGAAGACCGGATACTAACAAGGCTACCGGTAAACTTAGCCAAGGGCTCCAACCAAGCGTTGTAGTTAGAACGGATGTAGTATATGCTCCTATCCCATAAAACGCTGCCTGTCCCAAAGAGATTTGTCCGGCATACCCCATTAATAAACCTAAGCCAATTGCTATAATTGCGTATATACCTGCGAAAGTTGCTTGTGTAATGAAGAATGATTGTGTAACTACTAATGGAAATGCGAGGATTGCCAAAGAGAATATTACTACGCCCCACCATTTCGTCTGTTGAACGCCACGTAATTTCATTACAACCCTCCCTTTCCAATGGTTTTTTCACCTAAGATACCGTTCGGCCTTATCAGTAGTATTACTAAGAAGATTGAAAATGTAATAGCATCCTTCATTCCAGAACTGACGTATCCAGCACCCATAGATTCAAACAACCCTATCAAAAGACCACCTATAACTGCTCCCGGTGCACTGCCAAGCCCTCCTAAGATCGCTGCTGAAAATCCTTTAATCCCCAACATAGCTCCCATGTCGTATGCCGGAAAAATAATCGGAGCGATTGCAAGACCCGCTATTGCACCTAGTGCAGCGCTCAAGACAAACGAAAACGAAGACATTCGCGTAGGGCTGATTCCCATCAAGCGAGCGGCAATTGGATTGACAGACGATGCTTGAAATGCTTTTCCAATCATTGTTTTATCTATGAACATATACATAAGGGCAACGACTAACAGCATGATTAATACGACCCAAATTGCTTGTGGTGTAACAGAAGCCCCTCCAAAAGTGATTGGTGTATTATCCGTGAAAGAATCCACTCGATGCTGATCTTTCCCCCACACCATACTGCTCACACCACGGATGAATATCGAAGTTCCAATTGTCAAGATGATCAAGCTAATGGCGTCAGCGCCTTTTGCTCTGCGGACGAGGATAAATTCCATCAACCATCCGATCATTGTCACAAAGAAAATGGTAGCAATAAACGAAAGCCAGTATGGAACTCCTGCGGATACTAGTGAAAACATCGTCAATCCACCAAGCATTACAAATTCACCTTGTGCTAAATTAATTACTTTCGTCACACTGTAAATGGTGACAAAGCCTAAAGCTACAATCGCATAAATGCTACCAATTGTGATCCCTGTTAATGTAAACTGTAAAAAGTCCCCCATTCACTCACCCCCTTATCCATTGTTATTTTTACATACTCACAGCTGTGGGTTCTCGTCGATCCACGATACGCGTCGCTTTTCCTTCAGACCTTGGAAGCGTCTTCGGAGCATTGAGTACGACGTCTACCGATATTAGACATGCATTTTTCAGTTGATGCTGAATTTTGCGTTTCATAAGCACAATGGATTCATGACTTAAGTCACCACCCACTTGATCGTAAATCGTACAATCCACTTCAATGTGTAACTCAATAGCATCCATGACACCTTTACGAATTAGCTGGATTTGATAAACAGGTGCAAGGCCATCTATTTGAAGTAGCTCTCGCTCGATTTCAGATGGAAACACGTTTACACCTCGAACGATAATCATATCGTCTGTTCTTCCTTTAACACGAGACATCCGAGTCGTCGTTCTGCCACACTTACACTTTTCCCGCGTAATTGATGCTATATCTCCTGTCCGGTAGCGGATGATTGGAAGCGCTTCCTTTTGCAAGCTAGTAAATACTAATTCACCGGTTTCACCATCAGCAACAGGTTCTAGCGTATCTGGATCTATTACCTCTACAAAAAAATGATCATCTGCAATATGAAGTCCGTCTTGCACTTCATGACATTCAATTGCCACTCCTGGACCCATGATTTCACTTAGTCCATAAATATCTACTGCTTTAATATCTAATTTACTTTCCAGCTTCTGGCGCATCCCTTCTGACCAAGCTTCCGCTCCAAAAATACCATATTCCAGATTTGTTTTTCGTGGATCCATACCCAACTCTTCCATCTTTTCAACTATACTTAAAACATAGGATGGTGTTCCGCAAATTCCACGTGGTTGTAAATCATTGATTATCGTGATTTGACGCTCTGTATTACCTCCAGAGATAGGAATCGTGGCAACACCTAACTCATCAGCACCTTGATGTAATCCTAGTCCACCTGTAAATAATCCATAGCCATACGCGTTATGGAAAACATCTGATTTCTTCCCACCTGCTGCTACAATAGCGCGCGCAACGAGCACTCCCCAATTTTTCAGATCTGTTTCAGAATAACCTACAATTGTTGGTTTTCCACTAGTTCCCGAAGATCCATGAATTCGAGTTACTTCCTCAATTGGTATTGCAAATAAGCCATATGGATATTGATCACGAAAGTCTTTTTTCTTCGTGAACGGTAGTTTTTTAATGTCCTCCAAGGAGCAGATATCTTCAGGCTTAATTTGAAGTTCGTCGAATTTCTGTCTATAGAATTCAACATTCCCGTATACGTTTGTTACTGTCTTTTTCAAACCGTTTAACTGCAATACCTTCATTTCCTGATTGGATGCGCTTTCAATTTCCGGATTGTACATGGTAAATCCTCCCTTTAATATTAGTCATTTGACATTTTGAAGTATAACATATACTTAACGGTTAAAGGTGTATGTGTTATGTATAGGAATACATTAATACAACGACTCTATAAAGTCAACAAAAATTTCTGAATATTCCTTACCTAATCAATACCTGTAAAATGAATATCCTATTATTCATTGAATATATCGATGAACTTTAGAAAAAAACCACCAAATCATAACGATAAAATTACACTATCATTCACTTTTAAAAATAATATTTTATATGGTTCAATAGTCCATAAATGAATAACGGTTTATTCACACCCAGCCACCACACGTTATACTAGTAAAATGATAAACTAATAAAAGATTGAGTGTTATATAAAGAATCCCTCAGTGCTCGTTTCTTTACGGGCGACATTTTAGTACTATACATCATTAAAGTATCCGAGGGTAATATTCATGGAATATAAATACAAATTAAATAGATTCCTCCGTCGTAAGTATCTCATATACTTTGAAAACAACAGACAATAGACATTTATTTTTATATTTACACATAAGAAAAGACAGAAGTCCATTTGGGCTTCTGCCTTTTTCACTTCAAATTAACTAGTTACTTCATGGAGTTGCTTAGCTGTTTCCTTAATCTGTTCTACGATTACACTATTGATTGCATTCATATAAGCCAATCCACTCGCCTTCAAAATATCTGTATCAGCAGCTTTGGCAACGTATTTTTCACCTTCATGCTCAATTGTAATTTTCACTTTACCTAGCGCATCTTTACCACGCGAAACACTGCTAATATCATACTCCACTAGCTTCACTGGGATTTTTGTAATATCAGCAATTGCCGAATACAGCGCATCAATTGGACCTGATCCAACGGCACTTGCTTTAAAGGTTTCTTCACCTCTACGAATTTTTACGCTCGCTGAAGGGAAGCTAGAGTTACTAACGACTTGCAAATCTTCAAATTCAAAGAAATGGTCACTATAGTTGGTGACGTGATCTTTGTCATGTTTTTCATAATAGCTTTCTACAATTACATATAAATCATGATCATACACTTCTTTTTTAACGTCTGCTAATGCTAAGAACCCTTCAAAAATCCCTTCAAAATCACTTGAATCTAATTGAGCAAATCCTAGTTTTTCAAGCGCATTTTTCACCGCGTGACGTCCAGAACGTGCAGTCAAGATAAGTTCCATATCATCTAAACCTACATCTTCTGGATGAACGATTTCATAGGCATCTCTTGATTTCAACAAGCCGTCTTGATGGATTCCGGAAGAATGGGCGAAAGCATTATCTCCCGTAATCGCTTTGTTCACTTGCACGTCTAGTCCCATGAAACTCGATACTAAACGTGAAGTATTCATAATTTCTTTCGTATTAATTTGTGTATTGACGTTATAGATGGAACTTCTTGTTTTCAATGCCATGACGACTTCTTCAAGCGCTGCATTTCCTGCACGTTCACCGATACCGTTAATTGTACACTCTACTTTATCTGCACCGTTCTTCACCGCGGCTAGTGTATTCGCTGTGGCCATACCTAAATCATTGTGGCAATGAACGCTTAATAATACGTCTGGATTCAAGTTTTTCATTCGATCATTTAATTTGTAAATCATTGCTCCGAATTCTTCAGGTTCCGCAAAGCCTACTGTGTCAGGCACGTTGATCATCGTAGCCCCTGCCTTCATGACAGATTCAATCGTATGCCATAGATATTCAAATTCTGAACGCGAGGCATCTTCCGTTGAATATTGAACTTGTGGAAGTAATGTTTTAGCATATTTTACAGCATCTACGCCTATTTGTAGAATTTGATCTTTAGATTTATTGAACTTCTTCTCTACGTGAATATCGGATGTTCCAAGCACCATATGGATCATTGGATTTTCAGCATATTTCACCGCATTGTAGACGGAATCGATATCAGCTTTTACAGCACGAGCTAGTGCAGTGATCATAATATCGTTTGTGTTACCCACTTTTTGAGCAACCGCTTTCACCGCATCAAAATCACCTTGAGATGAAGCAGGAAATCCAGCTTCGATAATATCGACGCCCAACTTCTTGAGTTGCTGTGCGATTTCTACTTTTTCATAAAGATTTAGTTTAGCCCCTGGTACCTGTTCACCATCACGTAACGTCGTATCAAACACCCAAATTTTTCTGTTCATCTCATTGCACTCCTTTTTTTAAAAAAATATAAAAAACCCCGACTCTATATAGAAATATAGAGACGAGGTTATACTCGCGGTACCACTCTAATTGATTTGTCATGATAACAAATCCACTTGTCGACAGCAATCACTGTCTATCCCGATAACGGAGGAAACCGACATCCCCTACTAGTAACTTTCAGGGAGTGACTCACGGATGAGTTCAAAATGCGTGCCTGCCGATTTTCACCAACCACCGACTCTCTACAAAGACACTAAGCATTTTTACTAGTTCCATTCTTAGTCTGAAGCGATATATTGTATACGATATTACAATGTTCACTTGGCATTGTCAACAGTTTTCAAATAATTTGTTAATTCTTTTTAAAATCTGTATAGCTATTGCAGACTTCAAGAAGATCACTGCATTAATTCGTCTATACACTCTATTGGTACATATGTTTTTTTAGGTTCAAGTAAATCAGGGGCAATTTCAAACTTTCGAAGATATTACTTGTTAGATAGGGAACCTTTCATACACGCGGTATAAGCTATCTCTCGCACCTTTAACAATCGAACGAAACGCTCATGAGCAGATCTTACGTCAGCTCAAATCTTCTTTTGCAGCTTCCTTACTCTTCAACAATTGTAAATCAATAAACAACTGACAATTGGCACTAAAGTCTCCGAAATTGATAGAGGTCATTTCTGTAATTTGTTTTAAGCGATATTTCAGTGTGTTCGTATGGATAAATAGTTGTTCTGCTGCCGCTTTAATGCGGCAATTAGTCGTCAAATATACTTCTAACGTTCGCAACAGTTCGGTTTGACTTTCCCGATCTTTACGCTGTAGCTTCTGAAGATCTTTATTGACATAGTTCATATCATGATTGGACGCTGCAATCGTTTTTAAATAACGAAGTACGCCTAGCTCGCGGTACTCAAAAGGGACTAGGGAAGGATTACCTAGAAACTGTGCTGTCTGAATTACGGTTTGCGCTTCTAGATAACTAGTTCGAATTTGCGGTAAGCCTGCGTATACTTGCCCTATCCCTGCGTAAATAGTAGCTAACTGAAACTGATTTAATACCGTACATACAAGTTGCTTCATTGTCGCAGATAAATCATCGCTCGAAGAACTAGTACCAATTACCGCCACAATATTTAATCCGTCAGCAAATAAGATGCCCCGTTCGTTAAGCGCACTGATGAACAGGTTAGTAGTTTCAAGCAACTCCGCCAAGATTTCTTCTTCCTTATTGGACAAGGAGAATATAGCTATGGCGTGAGATGAAGTAGGTGCACTAGTCAAAAAAGAGGCTGCCTCATTCATTTCTTCTTGTGTTTTAAATGAATTATTAATCACCTTTTTATAAAATCGTGTGCTCTTCTCCTCTTCCATTACTTTCAGTTGATTTTCTTGATGTAACAACCTTCCTACATGGACTGATACTTCATCTAAAAACAATATTTGTTCATTTGTCAGCGGACCGTCCGTTTCTCGAACCCAGATGTAACCGAATACATGGCCATTGTAAGTTGCGCTAACTACGGTGCGAGGATTGAGACCGATGCTTTCCATACGAGGTACACGGAAAGGACCCTTGACCGTTTCTAACTGTTGGATAATACCCGCATTCATAAACGCCTCAACTATAGATAACGGCCACTGTTTTGTAAAAATAGTCGACTTGTTCGCATCATCAAACAGCTCGATTTGATGGGAACTGTATGCCAGCAAAGAAAACTGCTTGTTCTCAATCACGATGGGCTTTTGTAGAAATATGCTCATTAGTTCGGCGATGTCGTTTAAGTCGGTCATCATATATAACTTTTTCATTAACTGGCTCATAGGGATCATCCTTTACTGCATATTCTGTATTCGCTCTCCATCATACTGTGAATTGAAGTGAGTGTATAGTTAAGTGGAAAAGGCGAAGCTAAAGGTTTTCACCTAGTCGCTTCGCTTTTACAATGAATTATTTTTCTTTTTCCAGTAACTTTAAGGCTTCAGTGAATTCCTTGTCGATTTCTGAATTCGGTCGATACGTTACAATACTTACAATGTATGTTACAGCGAAGCAGATGATAAAGCCAGGCACAATTTCATACAATGTAGTTTTTAGTATCTCAACATTCCCCCAGATTAAGACAGTAACCGCTCCCGCAATTATTCCGGCAAGTGCTCCTTTTGCAGTAATTTTCCTCCAATAAAGTGAGAGCAAAATAATCGGACCGAATGATGCACCGAACCCCGCCCAAGCAAACGAAACAATGCTTAAAATTGATTCATTGTTAGGCCAGGCAAGAAACATAGCTACTATAGATACGATTAAAACAGCCATCCGACCATAGAAAACGTACTGTTTATCGGATGCATCTGTTTTAATAACAGCTTTGTATAAATCCTCAATCAAAGCTGATGAAGTAACGATTAGTTGAGAAGAAATGGTACTCATAACGGCTGCTAAAACGGCTGCTAGTACAACTCCCCCGATAAATGGATGAAAAATGATCTGTCCGAGAACGATAAAAATTGTTTCTGCATCCGCAAGCGTAGAATTATTTTGTTGATAATATGCTATTCCGACAAGAGCGGTTCCTACCGCGCCAAACAAGCTCAATATCATCCAACCTATACCAATATGCTTGGCTTTTTTTATTTCATTTACTGAACTAATTGCCATGAAACGAACGATGATGTGCGGTTGACCAAAATAACCGAGTCCCCATGCAACTGCAGAGACAATACCAAGGAATGATGCCCCCGAAATAAAGTTGAGCAATTGCGGATCAACTTCCCGAATACTTTGTGTCGTTTCTTGAAAACCACCTGTAAGGAATAGGCCAAAGATTGGAACGAGTAATAATGAAAAGAACATAATCACACCTTGCACAACATCTGTATAGCTGACCGCCAAAAATCCTCCAAATAGTGTGTAAAAAATTACGACAGCCGAGACAATAAGTAATCCTATGTGATAGTCCAAACCGAACGAACTTAGGAAAAATTTCCCGCCAGCTACCATTCCAGAAGAGACGTAAAATGTAAAGAAAATCAATATGACAATGCCCGAAACAACACGAAGCAGGCGTGACGAATCTTTTAATCGGCTTTCCAAATAACTTGGTATCGTAATCGAATCGCCTGATACCTGTGTGTAAGCACGGAGACGGGGCGCGACAATCACATAGTTTAAATATGCGCCCAGTGTCAGACCAATAGCAATCCACGTCTCGACAAGCCCATTCATAAAAATAGCGCCCGGAAGTCCCATTAGTAGCCAGCCAGACATATCTGCCGCTCCTGCACTTAATGCCGTTACCATAGGACCGAGTGAACGTCCGCCTAACATGTAATCCGTCAAATTTGAAGTGCGCTTATACGCATACCAACCTATAAAGATCATTGTCGACATATAGAGTACAATAGCGATTAATTGGTACATTTCATTGGACATAGCGAAACTCCTTTCTATTCGTTACTAAATAAAAGCTGTCCTACAAGCACCAGACGAGTGACAGCCTGGTGCTTGCAGACAGCCTTTGCACAATCCTTATAGCATTTCTGATGTTGTCTTTGCTTGCATATGAAGCTGTAAGTAATCCGGTCCTCCTGCTTTTGAGTCCGTACCCGACATATTGAATCCACCAAATGGTTGGTAACCGACAATTGCTCCCGTGCATCCGCGGTTGAAGTACAAGTTACCGACATGGAAATCTTCACGTGCCTGTTCAATATGCTCCCGATTATTCGTAATGACTGCACCTGTCAAACCATAATCTGTATTATTCGCAATTTCGATTGCATGTGTAAAATCTTTTGCTTTTGTAAATCCGACTACCGGACCGAAAATTTCTTCCCGCATAATTCGCGCATCTGGCGCAACGTCCGCAATGATTGTAGGTTGCACAAAGTAGCCTGTTTCACTATCGCCTGTACCTCCTGCGACAATGCGTCCTTCCTCTTCGCCAATCTTCATATAACTCATAATCTTATCAAATGATGCCTGGTCAATGACAGGACCCATGAAATCAGGTCTTTCCGCTGGATTGCCGACTGACAACTCGTTTGCCAATTCAATTGCACGATTTAGCACATCATTATATACATCTTCTACAATGACTGCACGGGAACATGCAGAACATTTCTGACCGGAAAAACCGAATGCGGATTTAACAATGGACTGAGCAGCCAACTCAAGGTCTGCATCCTTGTCGACAACAATTGTATCTTTCCCACCCATTTCAGCAATGACACGCTTCAACCAAATCTGTCCTTCATTTACTTTAGCGGCACGTTCATAAATACGTGTACCAATTTCACGTGAACCGGTGAATGAAACAAAACGCGTCTTCGGATGATCAACCAAGTAATCGCCCACTTCCCCTCCATTACCAGGCACATAGTTTAATACGCCTTTTGGAAGACCTGCTTCCTCGAGTACTTCTACAAATTTTGCTGCAATAACTGGGGTAGTGGATGCTGGTTTAAGAAGCACGGTATTACCACTAACAAGGGCAGCTACTGTAGTTCCTGCCATGATTGCAAATGCAAAGTTCCAAGGGGAAATGACGATTCCCACACCTAGTGGAATGTAATCGTAGCGGTTGTATTCCCCTGGACGGCTTTCCATCTTTCTTCCTTCCTTCAGCGCTAGCATCTGACGGCCGTAATATTCTAAGAAGTCGATTCCTTCAGCTGTATCTACATCTGCTTCGTTCCACGGTTTACCCGCTTCTTTAACCAATAGCGCAGAGAATTCGTGCTTGCGTCGACGGACAATGGCAGCTGCTTTAAACAATATGTCGGCTCTTACTTCCGGCTTTACTTTACGCCATGTCTTAAATGCCTCGTCAGCTGCTTGCATCGCTTGTTCTGCATGCTCTCGGCTTGCCTTTGATACACGTCCAATCACTTGCTTCTTATCTGCGGGATTATAAGAGACAATCTTTTCATCAGTTGTAATACGTTCTCCATCTATCGTCAGCGGATAGTCCTTCCCAAGATAACCCTCCACAAGCTTAAGCGCTTGTTCAAAAGCATGTATATTTTCTTCTTTCGAGAAATCTGTAAATGGCTCATGTTTATATGTAATCATGTGTATTCATCCTTTTTTAATTTTTATTTTTCGTTAGTCTTCCGAGTAAGAAAGCACCAGCAGTTAATCCAATGAGTATATTGTTTTTCTTCGTAAACGTTTGTTTCACGACCAAATTAAGGTTTTGTGGTCTTTCAGCTAACCGACGCATGAAATAGCCGTACCAGTCATCGCCAAAAGGCACATACGTTGTAAAGTTGTATCCTTCTTGCGCTAATTTCAGTTGAAGTTCTTTTCGGAAACCGTACAACATTTGGAATTCAAATTGATCATTTGGAATTTGATTTTCCTTGGCAAACTGTTTTACATGATTAATGACGTGGTGATCATGCGTCGCAATCGATGTAAACTTGCCGTTTAGCAAATGCCATTCGATCAATTTAATAAAGTTCGCATCAATTTCCTCTTTCGTTTGATACGCATACTGTTCTGTCTCTTTATACGCACCTTTAACAATTCGCAAACGGTAGTTCTTGTACTTTTCAATATCCTCTACTGCGCGGTAAAAATAGGCTTGGATAACCGTTCCTACGTTTTCATACGTTTCGGATAAGTCATCCAAGAGATCAAATGAAGGCTGTAGATGCATATGGTCTTCCATATCCATATTGATAAATATGTCGTATTCATTTGCCTTCTTCACAACTTCTTTTAAATTATCTAAGCAAAAATTGTAATCTATATCGAGACCAAGCTGTGTTGGCTTTAGTGAAATATGTGCATCTACATTTTCTGTATGGATAGCTTCTATCATTAATAGAATCTGTTCTTTTGCCTTCGTCGCTTCCTCTCTTTCAAAAACAAACTCACCTAAATTATCGACTGTGCAAGAAATACCCTCTGCGTTTAGTTTTTTAATACTTTGGATTGTCTCTTCAATAGTAGTACCCGCCACGACATTTTGTGCTCCTAATTTCAATCCGTAGTTCTTAGCTGCTCGATTCAGCAGTTGGTTTTTTGATAGACCAATGAATATATCTTTTACTAGTGGCATTGTTTTGCTCCTTCGTATTTTATTTGAATTACCCATTATGTTATCTTTCGTTTAACTATGGTTAGTAAGTAAATTGACAAACCATCACTATGTAACCGCTTTCCTAAATTAATTGTACACTGAGTAAAAGATTGAAGACAATGGCCGCAGTCGACAATAAAAAACCGTTCTATTTGTCGGTAAGTGACAATGAAAGTGAATGATGAAAACATATCGATGATAGTAGCAACTAAAAAAACCTATACTACCTTACTTAAAATGTTACCTATTAGTGTTGGACACGGCCGCAAAAATACCATCATATAAAAAATAATACTCTTCAAAAAAGTTAACATTATATCCTTTACCTAAATTACTCAAGTATTCGAACTCCTTCAGTTAGTTTACATACGAAAACGATTTACAAACACGGAAATTTAGTGTATAAATATAAGTAGAGAGAACTTTACATTATTCGGTATTGGGGGAAAATAATTTGAGCAAGTGTGTTCATTCATATAATAAAAAAAGTGTAGAATTTAATGCAGAAGGAATTACGTTAAGAGGTTGGCTTTACTTACCTGACACTACTGAATCAAGTCTTCCGGGTATTGTAATGACACATGGATATGGTTCATTAAAGGAAATGTACGTAGATAAATTTGCTGAAGTGTTTGCAAGCAATGGATTTGCTGTTCTTTTATATGATCACCGAAACTTTGGTGATAGCGATGGTCAGCCACGTCAAGAAATCAATCCTTATGAGCAAGTGCTTGATTACCAACACGCTATTACTTTCATGAGTACATTAGAAGAAGTGGATAGTTCAAGAATTGGGGTTTGGGGGTCTAGTTATAGTGGTGGACATGTTTTAATGGTTGGGGCAATGGATAAACGAGTGCGTTGTGTCGTATCCCAAGTACCTACTATAAGTGGTTCTGAATCCTCTGCTAGAAGGGTGTCATCTAATGATGTACCCGCATTATTAAATAGTTTTTATGAAGACCGAAAAACACGTATGCAAGGCGGAGAACCAATACGTTGTAAGATCGTTCCCGAATTTGAGGGCGATGAAGGAATATATTCCGATAAAGATGCTGTTGACTGGTATTTATCAGGTGGTGCACTTTCACCTAACTGGAAAAATGAAGTAACTATTCGTTCTATAGAACTTTCCCGTTCCTATAACCCTGGTAATTATATTTCTTTGATTGCTCCTACACCTCTTTTGTTACTAGTTGCAGGAGATGACACTGTTACTCCAACGGATTTACAAGTGGAGGCTTTCAAAGATGCAAAAGAACCTAAAAAAATGAAAGTAATGGATGGACATCACTTCACACCTTATCTAGAACATTTTGAGGTTTATAGTAACGAAGCAATCGAATGGTTTAAAGAACATTTATAAGCTTTGGATAAATCTTCAAGTTCTAATGAAGTAAATATATAACTTGATTCATAAGTCAATTTCATAATTGTTATGTTTAGTTAAGTATCATGCTAGAAAGCTAACTACACAAGCGCCTCGGATTATGAAGTATACTGTCATTAGTAGACTAGGATAACTAAAGTAGTAAACGTTAATACAAATACACCCTAGAATGTAAACTCTAGGGTGTTCTTTACTATTCTCTATATGAATATCTTCTAAACTAACGTATTGATCGCTTCTGTAATTTCCGCTGCGGCTGTTTTCATCATTTCTTTAATATCTTCTGTCTTAATTTGATTAATTAATGAAGTTGGAATATACGTACCTAAACCTAATATGATTTGACCTTTACTGTCAAATATTGGACAAGCATACGCTGAAATACCCAATGAGTATTCTTCATGACTTTCAGCTATTCCTTCTTCACGAATTTTCGGCACTTGTTTGTCTAAATCTTGTTTCGTAGTAACTGATTTTTCAGTATACTTTTCTAATAGATCATCTGACATAACCTCATCTAATACACTTTTGGCATCCTCTTCGTCTAAATACGCATAAAAACATTTACCTAGTGCCCCAGCAGTAATTGGGAACGAATCGCCTGCCGACACTGTTAAGCGTACTTTTAGATCAGGCTCCTCCTTTGCTACGTACATAAGACGTGAGTTACGAACTCTTTTTACTAAAACAAAAGATGAACCTGTTTTAGTTAAGTCTTTCAAGTAGCTACTAGCTACTTCGATATAATCATTGACTTCTCGCGCACGATTACCTAACGCAATTAATGGTGTACCTAGTGAATATTCTTTTGAACTACTTGAAAATGTAACATAACTCTTTTCTTCGAGAGTTCTTAAAATTCTTAGGCATGTACTAACATTTATATCAGTTGCCTCTGAAATCTTCGTTAATTTTGCATGCTGATAGCCTTGTGTCGCCAATAATTCAAGGATTTTTATTGAAGAATCTAGTGCGGGTACTTGACTTGGCTTACTCTCTTTTTTTAAAGTCTTCAAATTGCTGTCCTCCACTCTTATTATTTATTAGTTAGTGTATCACACGTCATCTTTATTCTGAACCTTTATTCAATAAACATCTCTTATCGACAGTAGTGATAATAAGCTAATCATTATTTCTTATTTACAACAATATAAAAGGAATAACGTACCATAATAAAGTTATATTGAACTAAATAAGAAGTAATTAAAATGAGGAGTTAATATTTCACAAAATATTAAATCCTCATTTTGGCGGTTACTGTATTTCTTATAATAAGAACTTACTTATAATGCGACTCTTTAGTTATTATCTCCAAGTAACATTTCTCTTGCTTCTGCAGGTGTAGCAATTTCTCGTCCAAATTCATGGGCAATCTTTTTAATTTGCTCAACAAATTCAGCATTTGTTTTCGCTAAAACGCCAGGTCTAATATATGCATAGTCTTCCATACCTACACGAACATGCCCTCCAAGGCTTATCGCTAATGTATTCATAGCTAATTGATTTTCAAAAGCTACAACGCCCCAGCTTGCACCTTCAGGTAGTGAATCTAAAAAGTACAGTAAGCTTTTCGGTGTTGCAGGCATTCCGCCATCAGCACCTAAAACGATTGAATAATGTAATGATCCAGTAATTAAACCAGCATCGATTAACTTTTGAGCATTAGAAATCATCCCTGGATGAAACACTTCAATTTCTGGTTTAACGTTGTTTTCCTGCATTTTTTTAGCTAGTTTTTCTAAAAATTGAGGTGAATTCATAAATACAAAGTTTTTCAAGTTAAGTGAACCTGCATCTAACGATCCAAAGTCAGGTGATAGTTCACAGAAAGCTAAACGTTCTTCATCAGTAAGCCCGTGCTTACCTGCAGAAGTTAAACTAATAATAAGTTCATCACCGCATTTTTCTTTCACACGTTGCACTAAATCACGATAAATCTCCTTATCCATAGAAGGTTTACCATCTTTATCACGCACGTGCATATGTGCAATTGCTGCGCCTGCTTTATAAGCTAAATATACCTCATCTGCAATTTCTTCTGGTTGAAGTGGAAGATAAGGTGTATCCTCTCTAGTTGTTCCAGTTCCTGTAGGTGCAACGGTAATAATTAATTTCTCCATTATATACAACTCCTAAATAATTATATTGATTTACTTATAAAACTTCGATAATTAAAGTACTACTTTGAAATAACGAAGTCCCTTAACTACTTCTATAATAAATATATTGTTACTTTCAACCGTAAGTATGTTTTAAAAAATGCTCAAATGCATATAATTAATTTTGAGTATAGGAACTGTTTATTTCTCTAACCAAGGTAACAAGAGCTCTGCAAGTGCTTCTGGTTGTTCAAGCGGCGCCAAGTGACCTGTTTTTTCGATTGTTTTAAATTCAGCTTTAGGTGCTGACTCCAACATTGCCTTTGTACTTTCTAACGGAATAACTAAATCATCTGTACTAGCTATGAATAAATAAGGAATATCTGTATTAGCTAATAAAGAGTTTCGGTCTGGTTTATCCATGATCGCTTTTGCATGTGCTATATAGCGTTCTGGACCGTAATCTTTTAGCATTTGTTCGCGAATTTCTTGTAGCTTAGGATTATCTAGATTGTCTGGGTGGAACGTACGATGAGCTGCAGCATTCACCATTTCTTCATATTCACCCGCTTCTACTCTTGCTATCGCTTTTTTGCGAAACTCTTTTCCAGCTTCACTATCTGCTTCTGCATTTGTACCTACTAAGGAAAGCGCAGATACTCTTTCTGGAGCGTTAGCAAGAATGGCTAATGCAACAAAACCACCAAATGAGTGACCAACTAAGTGGAATTTTTCCGGTAAATCTTTTAATAACTCTTTGGCTATTTCATCAATGTTAGCGATTGCAGGAACATCTACTGGAAAAGTATTAATTGATTTCGGTAGCGCCTCTACTACTCCATCCCACGTTTGTTTTGTATTATTTAAACCCGGTATTAAAACTAGGTTTTCCGCATATTTAGACATGTATTTTCCCCTTTTCTATGAAAAACAAATAATACGATGCTCATTTATATTGATCCCCCACTTTTAAAAAAGTGAGGGATGACGTGTTTTATTTAACTAATTCACCTTTAATTCGTGCCTCTTCAACCCAAGCTCCGTGTGCACCAGTCGGAATTCTGTGTGGTAACATAATTCTCGCAACTGGTCCTTTTGAGAAATCACTCGCATCAAGAATTAGACACTCAGAGCGGTTTTCATTCAGATCTGTTACTAGTGTGATTAAGTAGCCGTCGTCTTCTGCTACTGCATTTTTACGTCTTGCGATATGTGGTTCACTTCCTAAACGACCTTCACCGTATTCATACTTTTGGCTTGTACCCTCTTGTAAATCATATTTTATAAGCCCAGTAAGGTACCAAGGTTTATCTATATCTGAGTTCAGTGTAGAGTTATAGCTGTAACGGTATTTTTTACCTACATAATCATTACTTACAACCGGGAATTCCGTTGCCTCTTCATCCAGGAACTCTTCTTTCGTTTTACCTGTCTTTAAGTTAAATGTCCAACGGTACATTCTGTATTGTGTTGCTGTCTTATTCATTGCTTCCTTAATTTTATCAGTTGCATTACTGGCTTGTTTTCCTACTTCAGGCTTTCCTGGGTTAAACGTTACGCAACCTTCCATTATCACGTTATCTCCGTCTTCATAACAGTTTGATAAATGTAAAATGAAACAAGATTTTGCTTCAAACCATTTAACATCCTCATTCGTTCCATGACGTGGGATGATACCAAATCTAGCAGGCATGTCATCAAAAAATGTTACTTTACGTTGTCCTTTTTCTAATAACTTCGGGTCAAATATAAATGGTAAGTCATGGAGGATCGAATAGTTTTTCGTTACACCTAAATCATGTGGCCAACGTACACCTGGTAAATCAATTGGAACATAATGTTTCAATTCGCTGTCAGGACCTACAACACCATAATTCATATATGGGTATGTTTCACTGAAGTTAAAGAACATTAATTCTCCAGTATCATTGTCTACTTTAAAGTGTGAACAAATACCTTGCGGCGCAAGAGTAGTATTCCACGAATCTGGCTCAAGCATCTCTAGCGTAACTGGGTCCATACGATTTATTTCACTACACTGTGACATCGATGCTAATAATTTACCGCCATGCGCAATAACATCTGTACCCGCGTTGTCTTTCATTGTCCCCATGCTTCCCCACCCTTGACGAGTAGTTAAATGGGGTTCTAAAATTCCTGACCAAAGCGACTTCCCAGCAGCTTCCTCTGCTAAAAATCCAGTTGTACGAACAAAGCGGTTACGATAAGTAGCTTTGCCGTCTTCAAAATGAACCGCGTGAAGCATTCCATCACCATCAAATGGATGATAAACACCCATCGGAGCGTGGACTTGGTTATGTCCGTTACGAACGTACACACCATTTAAGTCTTTCGGAATTTCTCCAATAACTTCTAAGCTTTCAGTTGTCGCTGTATACTCTTTACTTACGGATTCAAAATGACCCAGTAAAAATGGATTTGTTTCATCTTCCGCAATTGTTAATTTAACTTCATTTTCAACTTTAATCATAATTATCTACCTTTCTATATTGAAGTTATTCTTAATAAACAGCTTAATTCAATGGCGTCATCTTAATGTTTACGCTTTCACGATAATTCCCTATGCGGAAATAATTATCTTTTACGTTATTTTAATTGTAAGCTAACTCTATTATTTAGTCAATAAAAAATCCTAAATAGTCTGATAAAGTGATTCAAATAGCGAACTAGCCGATCTCTATCTTCCATTACCTTTAGTTATCAGTAGCTATTTAACAACTACTAACTCCCTTCTTGAAAGTAAGAAAACATAAATTTTAATGATGATGATGAACCATATCACTCATGTCATCAGAATACATATCTTCATCGCCTGGTTTAATTACAATACTAGCTTCAGTTGTTATGAACATCGCCGCTACAGATGCAGCATTTTGCAGTGCAGTACGTGCCACCTTCGTCGGATCAATAATTCCTTGTTTCCACATATCTACCCACTCACCACTTAGTGCATCAAATCCAACTCCATCAGCTTCTGTTTTCAAGCGTTCGACAATTACTGATGAATTTAGATACCCTGCATTTAAAGCAATTTGGCGGACTGGTTCTTCGAGCGCATGTAAAAATAGCTTTATTCCGACATGCTCATCACCGTCTGTTGTATCCAAGAGTTTAATTAGCTTTTTATAAACATGTAAATACGCAACCCCTCCACCCGGTATAATCCCTTCTTCTACCGCAGCATGAGTAGAACTTAATGCGTCTCTAATACGAAGCATTTGATCCTGTATTGCTGCGTCTGTATAAGCTCCAACTTGAATAGTTGCTATACCGTTAGCTAATTTACTTAAACGCTCTCTTAAGTATTTTTGATCTTCAGGATTCATAGATGAATTATTATGCAGTTCTTGAATAGAATTCACATGCGCCTCAATGTCACTTCGTTTGCCACCACTACCTATAATTGTTGTATTGTCTTTAGAAACTATAATTTTCTCTGCATATCCAAGACTATCCATAGTCATTGACTTTAAATCTAGCCCTAAATCTTTAGTAATGACTAGACCGCCAGTTAAGACAGCTAAATCTTCTAGCATAGCCTTTTGCCTCTGACCAAAGCCCGGAGCTTTAATTGTGGTAACGTCGAAGTTACCTTTGATCCTATTAAAAATAATACTTCCAATAGCTTCGTCTGAAATACTTCCTGCAATAATTAAGAGCGGCTTATTTTTTTCAATAGCATATTCAATTACTGAAATCACATCTTGAATCTTGTCAATACTGTAATCAGTTATTAGGATATATGGATTTTTTAAGACCGCTTCCATTTTCCTCTCATCAGTTACCATGCGCGTAGAGCTATAACCTTGATTAAGCTGTGTTCCTTCGGTCAATTTCAGTTTAGTAGAAAATCCGCGTGAGTTTTCGAGTGTAATAACTCCGTCTTTTCCTACGTACTCCATCGCTTCAGCAATAATATCGCCAATTTTACTGTCGCCAGATGAAACAGTGGCAATCTGCGCTATTGACGCTTTACCTACTACTTCTTTAGATAGTTTTTGTAACTCTGCAGTTGCTGCTGTTAAGGCTTTTTCAATTCCTTTACGAATAAATACGGGGTTTGCTCCTGCAGTAACATTTTTCAATCCTTCTTTGATCATCGCTTCGGCCAATACAGTTGCCGTGGTTGTCCCATCACCTGCAACCATATTCGTCTTTGAGGCTACTTGGATCAGTAACTGCGCGCCTATATCTTCAAAAGGATTTTCAAACTTGAGCTCCTTAGCAATCGATGCTCCATCATTTACAATTAAAGGCGGACCTTCTTCTTGTTGAAGAACGACATTTCTACCTTTGGGACCAAGCGTTACTTTCACTACACTAGCCGCCTTTTCGACGCCTTGTAACATAAGTTTTCGTGCGTCTTCATCGAACTTCATATATTTTGCCATGATTAGACTCCTCCTTAGTTGATTAATGAGAATAATCTTTATTTAAGAGCAATGTATAAACTCTTTCTTCGATACCTACATACTTAGCATCTGTTCTTTGTACAATTTTTGCTGACATATAAAATTCAAGTAGATATTAGTAAGAATAAAATTCTTCCAATACCTACTTGAATAATAATAGTAACCATATAAGTTGTTTAGTCTATGAGCCCTAGATCCTTTAAAAGTTCTCCTACTAAATCATATGTTTCAGTAACATTCTTTTGCGCATCTTCAGGATTTAAGTAAAATTGTTTTGCGTTTATACTTTCAGTGTACTTTTTGTATTCATCGCTTTCGTGTGCTTTCTTAAAGGCATCATGCAAAATCCCTAGCTCTGCTTCTGGAATTCCTTTAGGTGCAAATAACATACTGAAAGCCTGAACGCCATCAGGTAGACTTAAATCTCCAAGTGATTTTGCATCTTCATATTCTGTTTCCTGACCAAATTCAAAGATAGGTTTTAATGTTCCAGCTTCAATATGTTCTAGTGCATCGCTTGGCATAACAACCGCACCGTCAATATTTTTACCTAATAAAGCCGTAATACCTTGTGAGCCACCTTCATATGAGATGTTTTTAACGTCAAGTTCAAGTTCTTTTGCAACTGCAACCATGTTTAAATTGGAAATACTTCCCGGACCAGTCGTTGCATATGAAAATTTACCCGGATTAGCTTTTACATATTCTATCCATTCATCGAAATTATTATATGGAGCATCCGTCCGAACCATAAGTAAAGGGATTGGTGCAAAGTCTTTCATGATCGGTTGAAAACTATCATGGGTAAATGTTGCGTCACCCATATGTGGTAACACACTCACATGAGATACCGAACCATAAGCTATCGTATAACCATCTGGCTTAGCATTCATTAATTGAGTCATAGCGATAATTCCACCTCCACCTTCAACATTTTCAATCTTAAACGACTGATTGTTCGGTAGATTCTTTTCAGCTAGCTGTGTTAGTGAACGGGCACTATTATCAGGAAACGACCCTGGCGCATAAGGAACTAGCACTGTTATTGGTTTTTTGGGGAAATCTGCCTCTCCGGATCCTGTATCTTTTGAATTGTTCTCAGTTTTACCTGAGCATGCACTAATTATTAATACTAGTATTGCTAACATTAGTACTCCTGTAATCTTTTTCATTGCTGTCTCTCCCTTATTATTTAATATATTTTTTAAATCAAAGTAAGTTTTTGATCTTACCTTTAATTACTTATTAATTTATTTCTTTTTCTACGCTCACCAAGTTTTCTAAACACTGGTGTCATTAACATAAGAATAATGATAATTAAAAATAGTAATGAAAATGGTCTTGTAAGGAAGATAGAATAACTTCCTCCGGATATTAATAATGATCTTCTTAAACCCACTTCAATGACTGGACTTAATACGAATGCCATAACAAAAGCCGCGATTGAAAAGCGGGAAAGAACGAATAGAAGCGAAATGAGCCCTAGAATAAGCGATAGCCATATATCAAAATATCTACTAGTTGCTGAGAACCCTCCAACTATAGCAATAACATACACGATTGGCATTAGAAAAGAGTTAGGTACTACTAACACTCTGGCAAATAGCGGAGTAAGAAGTCTTCCTACTATATATAGTGCAACCGTAGTTAGTAAGAAACCATATAGTATGCCATATGTTAATGTAGGATCTTTTGTAAAGATTCGTGGTCCAGGCTGAATACCATGGACGATAAACGCACTCATAACTACTGCTATTCCTACTGAACCTGGAATCCCTAATGCAAATAGTGGTATAAGTGCCCCACCAACTGAAGCGTTGTTTGCTGATTCTGGTGCGGCGATGCCTTCTGGGTTTCCTTTTCCAAATGTTTCTGGGCTTTTGGATATTTTTTTCGCAGCAATATATGAGAACCATGCAGCCGCTACAGTTCCTAATCCTGGTAACAATCCTGAAATCGTACCGATTATCGAACCTACCCCTGTAGGTTTAGCAATCCTTTTCATATCTTTTCCTGTTAACTTTGTAGAAAGATTACTCGCTTGGGATGCAAACTGAGTATGTAAATCATCTTTGACTACTCTTAAAATTTCTGGAATTGCAAATATCCCGATTAGCAGAGCTACAATCCCCAGGCCTTCCATTAACTCCAATTGCCCCATAATAAAACGTGGTTGACCAGTAAACATATCCATACCAATCGTACCGACCATTAACCCGAGAACAACAGAAATTAAACTTTTAGTCATTTCACCTTTAGTACTGATTGACGCTACTGCAATCAACCCCATTACACCTAACAAGAAAAATTCTGGATCTGATAATCTCAGCGCAAAATTTGCAAATGGTTCTGTAAAAAAGATTAAACACAGTGCTCCTACAACTCCACCAATTACACTCGCGTTTAGGGAGATCCCTAAAGCTTTACCTGGAGATTCTTTTCTAGCTAAAGGTATGCCGTCTTGAGCAGTAGCCACAGCTGCAGGAGTCCCTGGTATGCCCAAAGTAATTGCAGATATAGACCCACCATATTCAGCCGCTTGGTAAGCCGCTAGCAATAACAAAACCGCAGAAACTGGATCCATTGTATAAGTAAATGGCAGTAAAAATATTACTGCCATCGTTGCACCTAATCCTGGTAACGCACCAATAATCAACCCTACGATAGTTCCTAAAAAGATTGCTATTAGATTTGAAAGCGTAAACAAAGTTGTGAAATCAAAGTCTAAGAAACTCAAAATATCCCCCCCTTAAAAAGTTATTTCTAAAAGTATACCAAAAAACACATAGATAGCGACTAGAACAACAGAAGTAGTTATAGCATTAATAATCAACATTTTTTTTGACTTCCTATCTACTTGATAAATATAAATTAAGCCAAATAAAAATATGAATGTTAAAATATAGAAGTAACCGACGTATACCCATAAAAAGATATAAATTGGAGTAAGAATCAACGTAGCTACAACCATTTTCCAATTTCCTAAATCTATTTTTTCACTTTCTTTTTCTAAAAGTGTTTGAATTATACTTATAATAGTTAAAACAATAAGAATTATTGCCAATAATCTTGGAAAGTAACCTGAACCCATTTCACCGGCATTTGAACTTGACAAGTTTTTTAAACTGTTAGTTGAAAGATAGTAGATGACGCCTATCAAACCTGTCGCCAATAATAAAACTAAAGATAATACTTTTGAATTCAATACATTCACCTCTTTTTTCGTTTGCGGAATTTACTTACTAATACGAAAATTGTAACTGACGACTTCATCTGTGTCAATCATTTATTTTTTGAAACTATCAAATAATAAGCCACTTCTCGACTCAAAAACCTTTGCGGTCAAACCAAAACATTTTCAGCAAATTAACTGTAGGTCATTCTAAATATAACGTGAATTTCTCTTTCATATAAATCAAATTTTATATGTCTGCGAATTGAAAGGAGTACCTATGCAAAAAACAAATATTCACGATAGTTTTTTACACAGGTACCCCTTTATTCAAATAACTCTATTTGTTCTACTTGGTTCAGTCGCTTCAATCTATCGGGTTCCAAATCCCGTAAATGGGCAGATTGAATGGTCTTTTTTGTTGTCATGACTTGGCGATCGCTTCCTACCGCTTGGCGTAAGCGGCAACTATAGACAACCGGAAAGAAGTCCCGGAGAAACTTTCCTTCCGCGTGTGCTGTTAGAGTGATGATTTGGAAGCCTAGTTGCTCCGCGATAAAAAATACCGGTGTTAGTACATGACTACTAGATGCTTTACCGAATGGATTATCTAAAATAACCGAACGGTGCCGCTTCATATGAGGTTGAATATGTTGTTTTTTCTCAGCTACATAATTGAGGAGCCCTAAAAAGAGTGACATGTTTTTACTCCATTTTTCTCCCCCCGACCAACTATTCGATTCTTCCCACGTATACGCAGCGCGCGAAATCTTATTATCATTCGTCACTTTATGGCAAGAAATACGAATCGGTTTACTTTGAAGAACAACTTGAAGCAACTGACGTGAATTCAACCATTTTTCCAGACGATTTCTCACTTTTACATGATCTATTTCCCCTTCATCTGAACGATATTCATCTAATTCCAATTGCGCTAAGATCCAATTGATATGCGAACGTAATAGTTGCTTACCTTCATTGTCTTGCCATTCGGGAATGGTAAGATGAAAGATTTGACGCCAGTTATCTTCTATTTTGACAGCCGTTTTCTTTGGAATCGTTAGTAATTCATTTCGCAATGCACGAATATGCGCGCTCATATGACGAAGAAATAATTCCAGCTCCTTGTCATGGGAGTGAATATGTTGTTCTGCGTATTGTTCGGCTGTATGCAATCGTTTTTCTAATAGTTGTTTATAATGCAATACTTCTTCATAGGAACTTCTTGATTCAATACCTTGAACTGCAGTCTGTTGGAGACGACTATCAGTAATCGTTGAGCGACAAAAGGCAATATAATTCATGCGTTCTTTATCAACCCTAGATAGTTCCTCTTCATGCACTCGCCCTGATTCTTTCAAATCATTTAAAACTTCTGTAATCCTTTTATTCGCATTATAACTAAAGTCTAATATTTCCCTTCCAGACAACACTGCTACGTTAATTTCTTCTAGTAAAAACTGATGAATGACCGCATCGGCCTGCAACTTTTCCTTCACCTTCAGCCAGTGTCCTACTTGCTGTAAGGTATGTAGTCTGTCCCGTTCTAATGATTCAAGAGTCTGTCGCCATGTTTGCCATGCAAGTTGCAATTCCTGGTTTTCTACGGCTAACGCTCTATGGAATTCTAATGGGTTCGTTACTTCTGATTGTTTCGCTTGCAAAACCCCATATTGCCGATCAACTTCACTTTGCTTTGTCCGTTCAGTTTTCTCTATTTCTTTTTTTGTTACTTCAAGTTCAGGTAGTTGCGAAATAAGTATTCCAATTCTTTCTTTACCGTTTGAAGGAAAATCTTCAACATCCTTTAAAATCATTGGATAGTCTAACGTGATACTTTCAATTTGTAGCACTACACCTTCCAATAGTTCTCTTGCACCTTGTAATTCACGTTCAACTACATTCCGTTCAGTCAATAAGCCTGCCACTTTTCGTTCCCATTCTTCATATTCTTCAATTATGATCCTTATTGGTTGTTCTGAATATCTGGCATGTTCATGCTTTACTTTTGCAAAGAGCGGGTGATCGATGACTTCCTTCACCAATTGTGCTTCTGTTTGGCGAATTGTGTTCTCCATTTCTTTCAAATCTTCTTCACGTTCCTCAAGATACCGATCAGCTTTAATTTTTCGTTCCGTGAATCTACTGATTTCTTCTTCGTAATACACTTTTGTTTTTTCGTGTTCGAGCTTTTTTCTTTTTTTCTTCAAGTAGTCTTTAGCTTTTTCTAAATAAATCGTAAAACCTTGCAGTTCATTATTTAGTTTCTCAATAAGATTTCTGTTATTTTCCATTTCTCGTTGGTAATCAATAATCTGCTTACGGTTTTTAGTCATCCACTGATCCAACTCGAATTCTTTCCGTTGCAATTCATTCACTTTACGATGTAGTTCTTGCTTATAGATAAGTGGATAGCGTTCAATAAAGTGATGGAATGCCTCATATAATCCTTTTCGTTGTTCCAGTTCTGCATTGGATATTTTCCGGTTTTCCGAGGACGCTTCTGCTTTCTTCTGAATTACTTTTTTCCATTCCCCGAATGCTTTGCTATCCAACGCGGTTGTCCAGTGCGCTGGTGCAATCCAATCGTCAACATAACTTCGTTCCCCCTGCACAATACTAGTTGCTTCGTCTAACGTTAAAATATGTACAGGAAACTGCAATTCTTTTTGACTATCTTGCAGTTTTTTCATTAAGAGAGGGGTTTCTTTTTCTGTTGTAATGACGGCCAATGCCCAAAAAGGATAGTCTTTTTGCAGAGTTCCTTCCATTTCGAAGTTCATCATAAATTCGATGCCTGTCTGTAAAAAGGAAAACTGATTTTTCCAACGGGTCAATTGAACATCTAAAAATGTATCTGCAAAGAAATGTTGTTGTTCTTTGTGGTCATCATAAAGGCGTGTCGCTGAACGTTCCTCTGCTAATAACATTTCAAATTGACTAGTATACCGTATGATTTCTTCCTGCACGGACTGTTCAATCGATTCCTGCCGGTCATGAATGGAATCAAGGTTTGCCCACACCATTGAAAACTCTTGCAACCTAGCAATTAACGCCTGTTCCTCTTTCTTAAATTCTTTCTTATTCATCTTCTTTTCAGTGAATAATGTACGCACGGTTTCAAGTCGATGTTGTTGTTCTTCCTGTTCCTTAATCGCTTTTTCTAAAAGTGTAGTTAACTGTTTGTTACGGTTTTTCAAATCAATAATTTTCCCATCTAACTGCAAGTGCTCATTCACCCACAGTTTTTGCTGCTCTTCCATCGAAATATGGGAGTGGTCGAAAAGGACTTCTTTTTCAATACTGTCCATCTCACTTTGTAAATTCGAAATCATTATACTTTCCCCATATTCGTTTAGGCGACTTGTTTCAATTTTCTTTTGGAAACTCTCAACGTTCTCCACTTCTTGCTGTACACTACTTTTAATTTGACGTAGTTCTACATAGCTTTTGTTTAGTATATTTTCAAACTCTGCCTTTCGTTTTTCAAATGCGCCAGCAAGTCGTTGTTCCACATCTTTGAACTGTTCTAGCGCATCCTCCGACTCAACTTTCTCTTTCCATGTTGCCAATTCTCGTTGTAAGCGATCGACAAAATCCCCTGTTGTTGTAACTGATCTGCAAGTCGTAAGTGCGCAAGTTGTAATTTGACGGCTTCCCACTTCTTTTTTACCTTCCTTGCCTTGTTTTGCACAGTTCCTAACTCTTCTTCCAATACTTTCAATTTGTCTTGTTCGAATGCGATAGCGAGGGACTTTTCACGATGTGTCAGCACTTTCTTATTTTCTTCCAATACTTCGAGCGCCGAATCCGCTTCTTCTAATTTAACTAGGTAATTTGCATGTTCTTTATCGGCATATTGAGCGTATGCTTTCGCGATCATTTTACTTTGCACATACACATTTCTTTTCTGTTCTAGTCGTTCAAAATGATGGGTTAACTCGTTCAACCGCGATTGTATTTTACGATATTCGCCTAACTTGTCTTGGAAATGTTTATATTCCTGAAATGAGGTCAAACGCGATTCAAAACTTGCAGCAAATTTATTGGACTCAAAACCCGCCATTCCATCTTCAATATTCGGAATGAGCAACCGATCTACCAATTGCCCAGTCGTTCGACAATCATCAAAGAAACGTTCTACGTCACCTTCTCCACTATTGATTTTCACGATACTCTCCCATTCAGAAGAGACTATGTGGAAGTTTTCCTCTAAATAGGCGACATAGCGTTCTTTCGTATCAAAAGTATGGGCATTCATTTGTTGCTTGTCCATTTGATTGTAATAGTCCTGCATTTCTCCTTTATCCGCAGGACGTTTCCCTCTAATAAAAGGTAAGTTTTCAATTGAATGGGCATTCTCCGAACTATATTCGTATACATACTTTAATGAATCTAGACTTTCCTTC
This sequence comes from Sporosarcina sp. GW1-11, assembly GCF_033088395.1. Taxonomy (NCBI): domain Bacteria; kingdom Bacillati; phylum Bacillota; class Bacilli; order Caryophanales; family Caryophanaceae; genus Sporosarcina; species Sporosarcina sp. GW1-11. The sequence goes on from NZ_JAPMIW010000016.1 coordinate 59,244, forward strand.
GTCATGAACAGCGTCACGCACGTTAGCCCATATCGTCGAGGTTGTTCACTTAATATCCATTCAATAGCGATATGCGCAGGTCCATCATCTAACCGCAACGTATCTTTCATTTTCCGATTAGCCACTTGGACATGCGGAATGATAGCTTGCAATGCCGTTTGAATAAAAACCGTCTTGCCTCCGCCATTTTCCAATACGATAGCCCCGTTATGTCCATCAAATAGAAAAAGCTCATCATTATAGCGCTTGTCCCCATTTTCATAGACTACGTTTGTAAACCTAATCTTCGAAATTGTTGGCATCGTCCAAGTCCTCCTTTTTTTCAGCTTCCATTCGGTAAAGAAATTCCAATATGCCACGGTTATAGTCTAGGTCCATAAAATAACGCTGAATAATAGTCTTCGCTTTTTCCGTTAAGGTAATTTCGTTATTCCCAATATCTTGAACAAGCTCTTGATCGACTAAAAAGCGTCGAACCGTATCAAGGAAACTTAATCGGCTAATTGTGTTGCCTGTTTGTCTTTTGGCCTGCTCTTTTAAATCATCCATACTATCCCATTTCTCAATAATCATTTGCCAGTTATAAGAGAATTCTGCTGATAATGATTTCAAGTCTTCCAGATCATGCTCTTTCAACGTCTCCATTCGCTGTTGAACCGCAACAACCCAATCATTTATTTGAATAAAATCACGGGTTGGTTCTTGCGAAAGATAACTATTGTAAAACTCTCCAAATAGCACGAGCGTTGTGAAGTAAAGAAGATACAAATCTGCATTGGTTGCACCTGATCTTAAATACGTTTTTCGCAAGTATTCATTACTTACATGAAATGGCGAATCGCTAACTGTGGGAATGAGTAATAATTCCTGACCGACAGTAACGAGATCACAACCGACACTTTTAACAAATTCATCGATAAGCCCACGAATATCATCGTTGGCAAGATAAAGGTGATAATGAGTTTTCCCGGCTTTTCCAGTACGCGATAGAATTTGAAACATATTAAAAGCCTGACGTACGGTTTCCGATTCATATAACATCGTCATCAATCTCCTTTACTTGGATTTCCATATTCTGAATTAAATATCTTTCATGTGAAGTAAGAAGATTATTACGTTCGAATACTTCTAATTTTCTACCTTCTAATAACTTTCGAACACCATCGAGCACATGTGTTTCTTCGCTTTGTTCCTCTTCATTCGGCAGTAGTGGAGATCGATGATGAAGGAGCAGAAAGAAATCATAAAAAATACGGGAATCGAGCATTTCTATGTATGGAGAATGTTGAATATACGAGATGAATTCATCCAAAGTAATGGAGTTTTCTTCTTCCATATATTCAAGTAGAAAGGAAAACAGTTCAGTGTATCGATTGCGAATGAACATGACATATTCTTGTTCTTCTTTGGATTCTACTTCTAAAAAGTCTGTTCCTTTAGCTTCCTCTCGAATATCACGTACCTGTTGATTTGCAAACAATGTAAGAGGAGACCATAACTCCGCTTGTTCTAAAGATAAAAATGGAGATACCAATCCTTTCATCGATTCCAAAGCGAGTGGTGTACTAATAATCCTTGAAGTAATATCCTGGTCGAAATTGAAAGAATCAATGCCCACAAAATAGAGTGCTTCTTGAGCAGCTTGAAGTGCTCTCGTTTTCATTTCCGTACAAGCATGCAATAAATCTGTGTGTTGGTGGTGGACTTCTTCTAAGTGCGTTGAAATTTGGAGGATGAGCGCATAGGCTTCTTTCTCTTTTTTCGTATGGTCTTTATAATACAATCTTTTCTTTGTTTCGTTGACAAATCCTTGCAACGCCTCAAATTCCTCATGTTCCATAGATAGACGCAGTAAAATATCTTCGATTAATCGCGAATATCGCTGAAAGGTTTCTTCCGATGTAATATTTCGCTTCAATTCATGTGTTAAATGTAGGATGCGTTCTTCAAGGGACTCAACGTCGATTCTCATTTCATTGATTTGACGTAAAGCACCTTTAAATTCACCTTTTTCGAGTTGTTTTCGCAGCAATAATTGATTGATGGAAAGTTGAAATTCACTATAAAATTCTTTTGTCGCAAACACAAGTTCAAGACCATCATCGTCAAGTGTGTAATACTGGGTATTCGTTTTGACATCAAACGTATTGGCTTTGAAAAATGAAAAACTAACTATTTCTTCTTGTCCACTTTCCCAATCCATATAGGTAACGCTATACCGCCTGCCCGTTGAAGGTCGGAAAACTTGAAGTATATCCCGACTTAAACTTTCCCACTTGGAAGGAGAAAGCACATACACTCCACCTGTTTTCATCTCTAAAAAAGAAGCGAACTCTCTCACGCCGGCTTTTGTATTTCGAATTAACTTCTGTTCAAAGAAATATAATAAACAGAGAAGCCCCATTCCCGCGACATCTATTTTTTTATCCTTCTCGTCTCGCATTGTTTTTCGTTTTAAATCTTGAAATGGTTCGAAAAGGGCAATTCTTGTGAAACGCTCCCCGTATCCCGTTGCTAGTTCATAGGCATCCAATTTGTTCCCCTCCAAATCGCTTGTAATTCACCGGTTCGCAAGATTTCCTGCGGATAATACTTGCCATCCATTAATGATTGCTCAATTTGTTGTTTTAACTCTTCAGGAAAATAGGAAATAAATGAATGAACTGCTTCATCATTTCGTGTGTGATTTTGCTTCCCACTTGGCGACGGTTTAGAGAGCGCTTCCTTATAGAAGGGAAACGCAGGCCAAACCCTAACTTTCTTGGACAACTTATACCAAATCGTAAGCCCAGCGTAGTCAATATCGCCAAAGTAATAAAATGTATGTTCGCTGTCAAGGATAGGATATTGATGGTGAAAGTTCTCAATACTTTTCACAATTTTATTCCCTACACCGTAAATAAGTGTCGAGAAGTCTGTTTCTTGCAAGACAGGTAATAGTGCTTGATAAGTTGTTTTATTTTCAACAATTAAGTGCATTTGCTTGGTTGCCTGTACTTTGCTTGGGTTGATTGCGAACATTAACGGATCCGCAACGGGAATAATTAACAACTTATCCCAAAGTTCAATACGTTCCAAAACTTCCTTGCCACCCATCTCAGTTATCCACTTTTCGTTTGACACAAGTTCAAAAGAACGCTCTGGAGCTGCCGCGTAAGTAGTTGGCAAAGCTTGTCGATTTAGGTAGGAATGAATTTCTCTCAAGTAGGGATAATCCCTACGCCATCGTTCAAACGGTAAGCTAAAATAAGTTTCAATCCGTATAAGTTTGTGTAGTTCGCCCCTAGCCGCCACAAGTTCTTTGTGAAGTTCATTTTGAAGAGATGGAAGGTGGATACGATAACCAAGTCCTAAGGCAGGCTGTTTGCCATTCGTTCCATGTGATTTGATTGGTGTAAGGACATTGTCTGATTCAAGAAATAAAATGAGTTCGGCAAACGCTGTATAAGACAGTGAGGAACTAAATTGTTCCAGTTCATGTAATGTGACAGTTTTCTTTTTTAGACCCAGTAAAAATGCGCGAACACGTTTCTCCACTGATTTCACCTTTTTAATTTATATTTTGAATAAATGGATTTTGATATGCAACTATAAGCGTTAGATCCTACTCTAATTCTATCATAGGTTTTATTGCCTTTCCTTCGTCTATAGTACGTTCATTTTCTAAACGACTTTTGTAGCTCTGAGTGAAAAACGTTAAAAAGATCAAGCATCACTTAAATCTTGTATAATAACTGTTACAGATCAGATTAAAGAAATACTCTATGCCTTCGATACGAGATGAAGGTCGGTTTGACATTCAACTTTTGCACAGTATAGAACCTATCCATTGATTATACTCGAAATTGATATTACCCCTCCCGCAGATACCACGATGAATGAGTTCCATTCCATTCATTAAGGATCTTGTAAAGTATCTTACTACAGACTTGCACTTGAATAGTTAGTGTGAGCATAAGCACGGGGATCGCTGATGATGATTCTCAATCTGTAGATGCCATGTTTACATATGTAACCCCCTCTCATTTCACGTTAATTACATTAGAAAACTTCCCCTTATTATGCGATAATAGTAGAACTAGTGTTTCTGTTATTGAAACGAAAGAGGTGTTCTCATGAAACCAGTCATTCTAGCTGAAAAACCATCCCAAGCAAAAGCCTATGCAGATGCATTCCCTACCCGCAAGCACGATGGCTATACAGAAATCCAGCCATGCCGGACTTTTCCTGAAGGCGCCTATATTACATGGGGTGTTGGCCATTTAGTTGAGTTAAAAGAACCGCATACGTACAACCCTGCCTGGAAGCGCTGGTCACTCGGCAGCTTACCTATTTTGCCCGAGCGCTATGAGTTTGAGGTTTCAAAAGGGAAGTTTAAGCAGTTTCAAGTTGTCAAAAAACTGATTAAAAGCACGGATACGGTCATCAATGCTTGTGACGTTGACCGGGAAGGTTCTAATATCTTCTATTCGATCTACTACATGACCGGTGCCCGTAATCAGTTGATTCAGCGACTTTGGATTAATTCGCTTGAAGCTGATGAAGTGCGTAAAGGTTTTGAAAACTTACGTGATAATAAGAAAGATTTGCAACTATATGAGGAAGCGAAAGCCCGTCAAATTAGCGACTGGCTAGTTGGAATGAACGGTTCGCGACTATATACCCTTCTGTTAAAAGCAAAGGGAATTGAGGAAGTTTTCCCGATTGGTCGCGTGCAATCGCCAACGGTTTATTTGATTTATCAGCGGCAACGCGAAATCGAGACATTTGTTTCTGAACCATTTTTTGAAGCAGAAGCTATTTTTACTGCAGCGAATGGAACGTATAAAGGAAAAGCAAAACTCAAAGAACCAAAGCGCGAATTAATTGCAGAAGCATTGAATAGTCGTAACATCACGAAGCGAACACCTGGTACAATCACAGAACTGACGCATACCGACAAACGGACGCCACCGCCACAGTTGCACTCTCTTTCTACATTACAAGCAACCGCAAACAGACGTTGGAAAGCGAGTCCCGCCACAGTTCTAAAGACGATGCAAACTCTTTATGAGAAGAAACTCGTATCCTACCCACGGACTGACACGCGACATATTACACCAAGCGAGTTCAACTACTTAGTTGCCAACATCGAAGACTATCAAAAGCTGATTGACCATCCGTTTGAAGTCGCCTCTCGTACACCGAAGAAGCGTTATGTTGACAGTTCGAAGGTACAAGAGCACTATGCGATCATTCCAACAAAAAAAATTCCGACGTCAGCTGCTATAGCGAAGTTAGCTCCGCTCGAACGGAATTTATATGAAGAAGTCGTGCGCACAACACTTGCGATGTTCCACCGTGACTATTTATATACCGAAACAAAAGTAACAACAGACGTTAATGGTCTTCCGTTCTTTACAACAGGGAAAACGGAACGCGATAAAGGATGGAAGGAACTTTTCTCTGCTCCAAAGAAAAATACTACAGAAGAACCTTCCTTGCCGCCACTTGAACGCGAAGAAACTGTCCAAAGTGAAATCGCGATTAAGGAAGGTGCTACGCAGCCACCGAAACCTTACACAGAAGGTCAGTTAATCGCGATGATGAAAACGTGCGGAAAGCTCGTAGATGATCAAAGTGAAACGGATATTCTGAAGGAAATCGAAGGCCTTGGAACAGAAGCGACGCGAAGTGGGATTATAGAAACGATTAAAAAGCACGGTTATATTTCCGTAACAAAAAACATCGTTTCTATTACCGACAAAGGTCGTGTGCTTTGCCAGGCAATTGAAGGCAGCCTACTTGCAAGCCCATCCATGACAGCTAAGTGGGAAACCTATCTGAAGAAAATAGGCAATGGCGAAGGAACAGGACAACATTTTTTAGGTAGCGTATCTAAATTCATTCAGAAACTGCTTGAAGATGTTCCGGTACAACTCGAACAGCAGAAGATTGATATCGTACTACCACCTTCACAGTCTTCCCGCAAAAGTTCCTATTCACGACCAGAAGTTGCTCCTTGCCCTAGATGTAAAAAAGGTAACATCATCGCGCACAAAAACTTCTACGGCTGTAGCAACTACAAAAACGGCTGCAAGCAAACTTTCCCGGGGCTATTCCTAAAAAAAGCACTGACTCAAGCACAAGTGAAACTACTCTGTACCAAAGGAAAAACAAATACTATTAAAGGATTCACTTCAGCAGATGGAAAAAAATTTGATGCAGCATTGGAATTTAAAGAAGGTAAATTGGAATTAGTATTTATTTAAAAGAAAAGGATCGTTGCACGATGCGACGATCCTTTTCTTTTCTCATAACACAGGCGACAGAAGACGAGAAATCCCTTCCTTGAACTTTATCAAAAGCGACCGCTCCTCATAACGCTCCAGTGTTAGCTCCGAACTTAACTTCGTATCTTTTTGGAACAAATCATATAACTCTTTTGCCACTTTCTCATCATATATAATCGCATTGACTTCAAAATTCAATCGGAAACTACGTGAATCAATATTCATCGTCCCAACCGATGCCACTTCCTCATCCACAACAATCGTCTTGGCATGCAAGAAACCATTTTCATACAGCAACACCTTTGCACCATAATCCAGTAAATCCCCCACGTAGGACCAAGTAGCCCAGTAAACAAACGGATGATCCGGCTTGCACGGAATCATAATCCGTACGTCAATACCCGACAGTAACGCTATTTTACACGCATCCATAAAACTATTATCCGGAATAAAGTACGGCGTTTGAATAGAGACACTTTTTTTAGCAGATAGAATCAGCTTGATATACATATTCTTCAAATGTTCTGTTTCGGAATTCGGTCCACTCGACACAATTTGAATTGGGCTGACCCCGTGCTGCTTCTTAGTCTGTAACGAGTAATCTGTCCAATCCCAAGTCTCTTGCTTACCCGCCTGATGCCAGTCTAAAATGAATTTTCCTTGAATTTGATTGACAGCTTCCCCAGTAATCCTTAAATGGGTATCGCGCCAATAGCCAAACTTCTTATCCAGTCCAAGATATTCATCACCCACGTTAAATCCACCAATATAGCCGATTACGCCGTCAATGATGCATAACTTTCGGTGATTCCGATTATTGACTCGGAAATTCACTAACCTAAACAGTGAGGGAAAGAACACTTCAACTTCCCCGCCAGCTGCACGAAGCTCGTCATAGAACTTGGGTGACGTCTTTTTCGATCCCACTTCGTCATATAAAAGTCGTACTTTCACACCTTCCTTAGCCTTTGCGATCAATGCATCTCGCATTGTCGTCCCCAGTGCATCGGATTGAATTATATAATACTGAATATTTATTTCTGTAGTTGCCGCATGAATATCACGTAATAAGGCCTCAAACTTTTTATGTCCGTCGCTAAAGATTTTAATGTCATTATCATAAGACAGCAAAGAGTTAGCCGATTTCAAATTCATTCTGATTAACTCATCATGCTTCTTCAACAAAGGTGTATTTGCTAGTTTTCCGGAGTTTTCCAGTGATAACTGTCGATCTACATCTAACTTTTCTGCTTCTCTTTCCGCCGCCGTCAACCGATAAAAGTTTTTCTGTTTAAGATCTCGTCCGAGGAACAGATAGATGACAAAACCCGCAATTGGAAGAAATACGAGTACCATAATCCAAGCCCACGTCTTTCCAACATCTCTTCTTTCAATAAATAGTACTCCGGCCAAAAGAAGGATATTTAGGATTGTGACGGTCGTGACAATAAGTGTAATAAAGTTTCCGATTTCCATTGCGACACCTCTCTTTAACTATTAATATAGCATGTATCCACTCCCTACATAGTAATAGATTTCAGGTACATTAATGTTTTTATGAAAGACATGAAGAATCTACTATACTATTCAATGAAATAAAGGTTGTCATTTATATGTTGGCTAACATCGACAGCGCACTTCATACTATTTTCTTACGTAACAGATAAATACTAGACTCCAAAACCATAGAAAAAACCAGCCTCAGAATGGACTGGTTTTTTCCACATGCTGCTTTCTCTGTAACAGCTGCCCCCCCTGCTTCAATTTACAAGAGTCCTGCAATGATTGACTGGACGAGCTTCATCTATTTGAGGGAAGTTACTATCTACCGCCAAATTTGTTGCTATCAATTTTATTTCCAGAGTTGTTGTTATTTCCATTGTTATTATCGCTATTGCTCCCTAACTCATCCATATTGCCCGGCTGACTTGGATCTTCGCCTTCTGATGAAGATACTGTATTTAGAATAGCTAAGTATCCTTAACTACTCTGGCTATGATTCCACTTACATCCGCTTGATACGCTCTATTTTGTAGATCATTCACAATTTTCGTTACCAAAGTTTTCAACGCAACGGTTTCGCCTGATAGAACTGGCAAACCATATTTAGTAATCATTGTCTTGAATTCTTGACATGCTTGCCGTGATTAGGAAAGTAAGTCGTTCCTCACATATATCTACTACTTCCCTACTTGTCCACCATAGTGGTATGTCTCTTACTCACCTTTAGCAATTTCCCAGGGAATACTATCATGCCAACAACCTCTTTCATTGGTGATTTCTGTAGAATTACAGTACTAACAGTTCCGCTTAGACGATTAATAGTCCGCTTATTATTTTCCAACATATTTCTGTTACTTTTCATCCTCCACCTCCCGACTAAAATACTCTTCCTTGATACGTACTCTATACGCTTCAGCGTCTTCTCCTCGATGCCTTGGAAATTCTTCCATCACAATTGACTGTATTTTTTGCCATAACGCATCAACAGCATAAACGTCCCGATCAAATGCATAATCTAGTTCATTCAATGTCAAATCAAGCGCTTTTGCATATTTGCGTTTATCCATATTCCATACTGTAGCTACGTTTTGTTTAATGTACGTATCGACTTCTTCCTCTGTCACGCGTATGCCGTACTCACTTTCTGCAATTTCAAGCGCATCCTTATAACGGCTAGTTTGTTTTTCAGCAATTCCTCTTAGAAACGCAGAGGAATGTTCTTTTTGAGTCAAATTATTTTTAATTCGAATTCGAAACTTTGTCTTTTTATCGGAAAATGAATGATCGATTGTCCTGGGATGCACACCCGAACGAATCCCCTTCAGCTCCTCTGCTATTTCAGGCATGTCCAGCAGCACTAACTCAACAGCCTTATTCATCTCGGCATAGTCAATTCCAACAAACTCTATTTTCGCCTGTTCCGAACTTGCTGTCTGCTTGATTAAAAGAGTGCCGGCAATCAGTACACTAAAACAAATCATAGTCAGAGTAAAACGGTTGTAAGCGGTCATAGTTTTTGCTCCTTTATCATGTTGGATTAATCCAGTATGTCATACGAGGCGCGCTATTTTTGTTGAAACGTCTGAATATCGAAAAGAACTTTTCCTTAAGCTTCGACAATCTACCTATAGAAAACAAAAAATACCCAAGCACACGGATGAACCGTAATACTTGGGTATTCACTTTATTAACGATTAACTTGTGTTTTTTCAACCATCATCGTAACAACAACGAATAATGCAAAGCTAATTAACAATACAGTCCCACCTACAATATAGAAAATCAGTACTACTGTTTCATTTATATTGAATGGTTGCATGAATTGTAGCCACATTCCTGTAGTTAATCCAATGGATCCAATAATTCCTGTCCAGCCTTGGAGAGTTAAAATCTTCTTCGCACGGACGCGGTAAATTTTATAGAACACGCCCCACGCAAACATCGACAACCAACCTACTAATAAAATATGTGCGTGAATTGGTCGAAACGCATACGACCCGTTACCTGCCATATGTGAACCAAGTACTGTTCCTATTAAACCAAATATTGCAGCTATGCGAATCAAACGTAAACTCCACTTATCTTGCATTCTATATTTCCTCCCATCATCTATCTACTGTCTTTATAGTATCACGCCAATATGAACGGAAGATGAACAGCTTATTACAATTTAGGCAACTGTATGATGAATGTGGTTCCTATGCCTAGTTCACTAGTAACTTCGATGCGCCCCCCGTGTAGTCGTACCACTTGCTCAACGATTGATAAGCCGAGTCCCGTGCCTTCAATTTCCCGTGTTCGTGAGTGATCTGCCCGATAAAAACGATCAAACATCCGTTGCCTCGTTTCTTCAGACATGCCGAGTCCACTATCTTCAATAGTAAAACAGACTGCATCCGCCTGTTCAGTTAGCTGGATATCAATCGTTCCTCCATCTGGCGTATATTTCAACGCATTCGATACTAAATTCTCCCATACTTTCTCTAAGAACGCAGGATCCCCTTCATACATCACTTCATCAATTTCAAGCATAAGTGACAGCTCTTTCTCCTGTAATAACCACTGATATTTCCGCACCGTCTCTTTTACTTGCTGATCTACGCGAAATACTTTCTTCTGCAATGGAGACACGAGCTGATCGAGTGACGTCAGCAATAGCAATTGTTTCGTCAGCGTAGACAAGCGCTCTGTTTCAGCCTTAATAATTTCCGCATAATGTTTTCTTTCCTCTGTAGGTAACTCTTCATCTGACAGTAAATCCGCGTAACCTTTAATATTCAGTAAAGGCGATTGAAAATCATGGGAAACATCACTAATAAACGCCTTCCGAATCCGATTGTTTTCACTTAAGCGATCAATCATTTGTTGAAAACTTTTCGCTAACTGACCAATCTCGTCCCGACGATCAATCGACAACTCCCCAACAAATTGCTCCTCCCCCACCTTCTTTGTCGCGCGCGTTAGCACAACAATAGGCTCAATCAGTTTACGTGCCACGACCAGCATCGCAAGCAAACTAATAATAGCCATGACAATGACCATGCCACCAAGCAAGTAGTGGATTTCAGTGAACAACATTTTTATATCCGGTCTTAAAAAAAGTGCATACGTCTCACCTACATATGTAAATGGTACACCTACTGTATTCGCGGATTCATTGGAAAAGTAGCCTGTTACAAATGTTTCAGCCTGCAAATCACGCATCCCGTGATACACTTGCCCTGTACGTACTCGTTGAATCGCATCAGCAGCTAGATTATTTTCACGAAACGCTTCGCCGTAGAACAGAGAACTCCCATCTGGTTGAATAACAAACAGTTTATAACCGGTACGTGCTAACATTTCAAAATAAGCATGAAAATCTAATCCATCAGTCGCTTCGATAAACGATGCAATCTCTTCAGCAACGGCTACATTTTTCAAATCATTTTGTTCTTTCAAATAGCGATGATAATACGTATTGACTGATAAAAAGGCAACCAACGCGCTCGTCAGCATAATTCCTACCGTCATAACTAGAAACTTACCATAAAGCGACTTCATTCAGAAACCTCTACCTTATAGCCAACTCCACGAACGGTTACAATCCTAACTTCGTTTGTAAGCTTCCCCAACTTATCGCGCAGTCGTTTAATATGAACACTTAACGTCTGCTCATCCCCTTCATAATCAAATCCCCATACACGCTCTACGAGTATGTCACGAGAAAACACATGATTATGACGCGATGCTAGCACCGAAAGCAATTCAAATTCCTTTAGTGGCAACAATAAAGACTTTTTCCCAAATACCACCTCATAACTCTGACGATTGATCAATAACGGACCAACCTGAATCACTCGATCAACGGCTTTATCATAACGTCTTAAAATAGCATGAATCCGGAATAATAACTCTTTCGGTTCAAATGGTTTAACAAGGTAATCATCAGACCCGGCTAAAAAACCACGTTCCTTATCTTCCATCTCCCCCTTAGCCGTCAGCAACAGCACAGGAATCTCAGACCCTTCACGCAGTTTCTTCGTTAACGTGTAACCATCCATTCCAGGCATCATCACATCCACTATCGCTAAATCAGGCCACTCCTGCTCCACCAATTCAAGCGCCTGTTGCCCATTCATCGCCTTCAACACTGTATACCCAGCCTGCTGCAAATGAATACTGACTAACTCTAAAATATGTATATCATCATCAACCACTAAAATCTTCACGTGAAACGCCCCTTCCTTTTCCACTCCGCATTCAATAATCCCGACAACATAATAATTACCGCAGTCAAATAAAACCATAACACAAGCATGATGATTCCAGCTAATTGTCCATATAATCTAGAATAATCTACTCTCGCCACATAATCACCAAATAAAAGCGAAACCAACTGCCAACCAAATGCCGAAAACAAAGCACCGGGCAACGCTTCCTTCCACTTCATCTTACCAGTAGGCACTAGCTGATAAAACAATAGGAAAAACAACAATAAAAAGAACGTACCTAATCCCCATTTAATATTAGGCCAAATATATAACCATCCTGCCCAATCCTCCAACACATCATAATACGCAATAACCGTACGCATCAACTTCTCAAGCAATGGCAAGAATAAGGACAAAGGCACAACCAACATAAACAAAATCGTCACGCCAATATTACGTATAAATGTAACCCCTAGCGATTGCTGTTGCCTCTTCTTATTAGCCAAATCCAATGACCGTGCAAACGATTGCACCGCAACAGACGAAGTCCATAAAGCCGCCAACACACTTAACAGAAGAAGATTGCCGTGACTTTTATAAAGCATCTGTTGAACGCTTTGCTCAATCAGCTGAAAAGACTCATCTGGTACAAATGGTCGCAGCAATGCTAATATACTCGCTTCTTGTACAGGCAAAAATTGAACAATCGATAACACGACAAGTAAAAAAGGCAAGACAGATAGCAATAAATAATAAGCATTCTGCGCAGCCTGATCGAAAAATCGCTCATTAAAGAAACGCTTGATAATTGTTAAAATCACCACATTCCCCCCAGTCATCCAAAATCTCTTATTACCAATATACCCCTAACTATGCTAACTCAATTATATTAAATGAAATATTATTGGGTTGATGTGAAATATAGCAGTTATTCATCTTATGAGTCTGCTATATAGTTATTCATTGTATCAATTTATCTTTTGAATACACAAAAAAGCCACTCCCCAAAGGGAATGGCTTTGCTTGCCTAGCAACGTCCTACTCTCACAGGGGGAAACCCCCAACTACCATCGGCGCTGAAGAGCTTAACTTCCGTGTTCGGTATGGGAACGGGTGTGACCTCTTCGCTATCGTTACTAGACTATTTGAGTTGTTCACTCAAAACTGAATAAA
>NZ_JAPMIW010000017.1:0-37335 GCF_033088395.1 Sporosarcina sp. GW1-11
GCAAAGGGCGCTAGCTGTCTCTTTGTTTCGGCCGACCCCGCAGTTGTGCCTTCGCTAGTAAGTACAGTGTAGTTTTGTAGTCTTTGGAACTTAGCGAATTCTACTTTTTGACTTCAATGTACTAGGCTAACTAATACCGCACAAAAAACGTAGGCGCCTTACAAGCGGTAGGCGGAGCGATGAGACAGAGAGGTGCACTTCCTTTCTGGCTCATTGCGGGAGCCATCCGCCAGCGCCGAAGTGGGTTCAGTGACGAATTACTGCACTACATACAGAAGTGGATTGAAGTGTCTGGGACTTACTACTAGTTAGTATTGTGTCGTAGCTCGACTTTTTTATGGTACTGAAGTTAGTAAAGGTCCGCTTCCTATCACCGCTTCGGCACGTGGGGGATTGCCTCCCGCCATGAGCCAACTAGCAAAGAACGCTAGCTGTCTCATGGCTCCGGCTGACCCCGCAGTTGTGCCTTCGCTAGTGAGTACAGTGTAGTTTTGTAGTCTTTGGAACTTAGCGAATTCTACTTTTTGACTTCAATGTACTAGACTAACTAATAACTACACAAAAAACGAAGGCGCCTTACAAGCGGTAGGCGGAGCGATGAGACAGAAAGGTGTACTTCCTTTCCGGCTCATTGCAGGAGCCATCCGCCAGCGCCGCAGTGGGTTCAGTGACGAATTAATTCACTACATACAGAAGCAGATTAACGTGGCTTGAACTTACTAAATCAATCACTAACTTCAAAGTACTATTACAACTTACTCCCCTTCACGAAACGAAGGCGCCTTACAAGCGGTAGGCGGAGCGATGAGACAGGAAGGTGGTCTTCCTTTCTGGCTCATTGCGTGAGCCATCCGCCAGCGCCGAAGTGGGTTCAGTGACGAATTACTTTTCTACATACAGCAGCGTATTGATGTGTCTTGGACTTACTACTAGATTGTAATGTGTCGTTGCTCGACTCTTTACGCTACAGAAGTTAGTACAGGTCAGCTTCCTATCACCGCTTCGGCACGTGGGGGATTGCCTCCCGCCATGAGCCAACTAGCAAAGAACGCTAGCTGTCTCATGGCTTCGGCTGACCCCGCAGTTGTGCCTTCGCTTTTGAGTACAGTGTAATTTTGTAGTCTTAGGAACTTAGCGAATTTCACTTTTTGCCTTCAATGTACAAGGCTAACTAATAACTACACAAAAAACGTAGGCGCCTTACAAGCGGTAGGCGGAGCGATGAGACAGAAAGGTGCACTTCCTTTCTGGCTCATTGCGGGAGCCATCCGCCAGCGCCGAAGTGAGTTCAGTGACGAATTAATTCACTACATACAGAAGCAGATTAACGTGGCTTGAACTTACTAAATCAATCACTAACTTCAAAGTACTATTACAACTTACTCCCCTTCACCAAACGAAGGCGCCTTACAAGCGGTAGGCGGAGCGATGAGACAGAAAGGTGCACTTCCTTTCTGGCTCATTGCGGGAGCCATCCGCCAGCGCCGCAGTGAGTTCAGTGACGATTTAATTCACTACATACAGAAGCAGATTAACGTGGCTAGAACTTACTAAATCAATCACTAACTTCAAAGTACTATTACAACTTACTCCCCTTCACGAAACGTAGGCGCCTTACAAGCGGTAGGCGGAGCGATGAGACAGAGAGGCGATCTTCCTTTCTGGCTCATTGCGGGAGCCATCCGCCAGCGCCGGAGTGGGTTCAGTGACGAGTTACTTCACTACCTATAGAAGCAGATTAGCGTTGTTATCACTATATCGTCCATCCTATCAGTATATATTCCATATAAAAAAGCACCCGGAAATGACTACTCCGAATGCTCTTTTTGTAACATTTGCATACGCTCATTAAACAGAGTTGGATAGGACAGTAAACCTAAGCAAACACTCGTCATAGCGGCTGTTGTTAGTAATAAAAAGATGACTAATATTTGAAATTGCACCGCTTCCAACGGATCTGCTCCTGCAATAATCTGTCCACTCATCATACCTGGCAATTGTACGAGCCCAATGGTTTTTTGGCTTTCGATTGTCGGAATCATACTTGCTTGAATCGAACGGATTAACTGCTTATGTATCGCTTGTTTCGGTGTACCACCTAAAGAAAGAATCAATTCACTTTCAGACCGATGTGTTTCTACTTCGGCGACAAAACGATTGAGGAATAAAATGGCCAACACCATCGAGTTACCGATTACCATACCTGATAGAGAAATAATATATTGCGCAGTAGCTGGTACTATCTTGAAGCCAAGCAGAATTCCTTGGGTCAGGACTTCCAACAACACAAACGTGACAATTAGTTTCCACGTAATCCCCTTTATTTGCTGGCCTTTTTTGCGGGCATTCTGTACAGCCGCGCCAATCATTAGCGCAATCATCAACAAGATGAATACAGAACTCTCCGAATCAAAAACGAATTTCAGCACGAAACCGACAAGTAATAATTGGATGATTGAGCGCACCGTTGCAATCACTGTATCTCGCTCTAGCTGTAAGCCAATCGTTTTAGATAATGCAATCGGAATCAAGACGAATATGAGCGTCAGTAACAAGGCAGTTGTGCTCACTTGAATTCCCCCTTCAAAAATCGATTGACGGAAGGTATTTCAGAATGCTGCAAAACCTCTATTTCCCCTGTTTCTACTAGCTTCCCATCCACCATGATCCAAGCATACTGCCCCATTCGCTTTGCTTGTTCTAAATTATGTGTAATCCAAATGACAGTAATTTGATATGTTTCATTTAAAGTCCGAATTAGATCCTCCACTTCATTTAGTGATGAAGGATCAAGCGCTGACGTAATTTCATCTAACAACAAGATTTTGGATTCATTTAATAGCGTTCTAGCAATCGATACTTTTTGTTGCTGACCACCCGAAAGGTTTTGACTGTCACTTGTTAAATACTTACGCTCTAGTCCTACTTGATCTAGAATAGTTAACGCTTTTTCTTCACTCAATTCCTTACCCTGAAGACGCAAAGGCAACGCTAAGTTATCAAAGACACTCCCATCAATCATCGGAGAGTTTTGTAATACCATTCCTGCCTGGCGTCGTAAATCAGTCGGTGAAATCTCATCTACTCGCTGTCCATTTAAATAAATCTCACCCGTCGTTGGACTTAATAATCCATTGCACATTTTCAGTAAGGTGGTCTTTCCCGCACCGGACGGTCCGACTAGCACAGTAATTTTCTGTTCAGGAAATGATCCCGTAATATCACGTAAAATAGTTGTGTCTCCTACATGATAAGAGACTGTCTGGAAATGAATCGCGGGCTCGTATATCGAATGACTCCGTTCTTCCACCATTAATTTCACCTTTTCTACTTTCAGTTATTAATCTAATTTCAATAAATCTAGTGGCGTAATAATCCCAATCAGTTTTTCATCTTTACCGCCTTGCTCTGTAATGAGTAACGCTTCTAAACGATTACCAGAGGAAATCGACTTTTTGAAAAAACCTTCTGCTTCATAAACAGACATCGTACTTTTGACAAATCGATACGTCTTTTTACGTTTTTCATGGTTATGAATATCTAGTAGTGTAGGGATTTCCAGACAGATGTCTTCCGTGTACTGACCCGCTAGCCAATTCATTATACCATCCGCTGTAATCAGACCGATAAATCTCCCTTTTTCATATATAGGTAACTGATTAAACTTCTTTTCTCTCACTAGTTTCAGTGCTACTGCTAATGATTCATGGGCTTGTAAGGTATGTACCTTTCGCTCGAATAATTCTTTTACCGTCACGGGGTGTGAGAGTTTCTCATCAATCAATTCGATCAATTCTACAATTACGTCATGCGGCTCAGCAATAGCATAATCTAAACCTGTCCGATTATGTACAATCGCATTGCGCAGACTACCAAACTCCTTTAAGTCATCCTCATAATGTGCAACAAGCGCATTTTGCTGTTTAGCTTTGTCTACTTTCTTTGCGAATGATAAATGACTTGGCAAGTCTGTAATTTTCATAAGCGACTTATCAATCCGATTATATGCAACTAAAAAACGTTCTGAATTTTTCGGCACGATGCGAATTCCCCTTCCTTTGTAGGCAAAGTATATCATATTCCAATACAATTCAAACCTTTAGGCGAAAGGAAATATAGTACGCCTAAAGGCATGAAAAAAGTTATCTAAACATCTGAATGACAGATGTTTAAATAACTTTCATTTTTCTATAATACTAAAAATGCAATAGGTGTAACGATGATCAATGTCAAAATTACACGCTGAACCCAGATGACTACTAGTTTAGGAATCGAAATCGGAATTTCTGTCGCTACAATACAAGGTACGAGTGCAGAGAAGAAAATAATTCCCGATACAGATACTACTCCGATAATGAACTTTGAAATCACTGCTGACTTCGCGACAAGTACAGCGGGTAAGAACA
Organism: Sporosarcina sp. GW1-11; assembly: GCF_033088395.1. Lineage (NCBI taxonomy): Bacteria > Bacillati > Bacillota > Bacilli > Caryophanales > Caryophanaceae > Sporosarcina > Sporosarcina sp. GW1-11. Next base: position 4,407 of record NZ_JAPMIW010000017.1, read on the forward strand.
TTTCCGCAATACCAAGTGCACTCGCTTTTGCAACTAGCATAGGCTCTGGAACTTGCATCAAGTATGTGAATGGATAGAAAATATAGCCGATCCAATCAAACACTGGTGTATATTCTGCTAGTACTAAGCCTAATAATCCAATCGACAAAATGGAAGGTAAAATCGCCATAGTCATCATGATTCCGTCTTTTAGATTGACACCAATATTTTTTGCAACGCTCGGAGCAGAAGAAACGATCTCCATCGCTTCATCCCAAGCTGCTACTACTCGATTGCCTGTTGGCTTCACTTCAGGCTGAGGTGTGGAACCTTCATAATACTCATCTTTCATCGAAGCAAGTGGCCAAATCCGCACTGTGATCCCTGTTACAATGAACGTCACGACTAAAGTCACCCAGAAATACAAGTTCCACATACTCATCAAATCAAGCGTTTTCGCTACAACAACCATGAACGTGGCAGATACTGTAGAGAAACCTGTGGCGATAATTGCCGCTTCTCTTGCTGTATACTTCCCTTCTTTATACACACGATTGGTAATAAGAAGTCCTAATGAGTAGGATCCAACAAAGGAAGCGACTGCATCAATAGCTGAACGTCCTGGTGTTTTCCAAATGGGACGCATAACCGGTTGCATGAGTACGCCAATAAATTCAAGTAAGCCATAACTAACGAGCAACGCCAAAAAAATTGCACCGATTGGAACTAATAATCCAACAGGTATAACCAATTTATTTAACAAGAATGGCCCCATATCTGGATCAAACAGCCAAGCTGGGCCTATATTGAAGATTAAAAGTATCCCTACTACTAAACCAACTACTTTAAATAGTGAAAACACTATGTCCACCGTAGATTTTTTCCAAGCCCCTGAAATAAACGGATAAACAGCACCCGCAAATAAAATAAGTAATACATAGTACGGCAAGACAGCGCTTACATTCGTTTGAATCCATGTAACGATATGATCTAGCATAATTGAATCTTTCTCGCCTATTGTAACTGGAACAAAAAACATGAACGCTCCAATTGCACTATAAACAAAAAACTTCCACATACCCGGATTTGTTTTATTTGCTGCTACTTCTTTTACTTGATCCATCTTCTTTCCCCCCTCAATTCCGTTATGATCTATCGAAAAAATACTGTACAAGAACGTTTTCTAGACGTTCTTGCACAGTCTATTAACCGACGATTAGTTGACCTTTTTTCCATACTTTTTCTACGTGGTTGACACCGAATAAGTACTGTAGTTCTTGATAGCTACCGATATCCCATAGGACGACATCGCCTTGCTTACCTACTTCTAAAGAACCAGCCCGATCTTCTACTTTGATCGCGCTAGCTGCATTTATTGTCGCTGCAACCAAAGCTTCTGCAGGCGTTAAACGCATAGATATACAAGCTAAGTTCATGACAAGCGGCATTGACGTAGTCGGTGAAGAACCCGGATTGCAGTCTGTTGAAATCGCTACTGCCATTCCCGCATCAATCATTTGACGTCCTTTTGCTGCTTCTTCGCGAAGGAATAAAGCCGTTGCCGGTAGCAAGCACCCGATAACTCCAGCTGCCGCCATATCTTCAATTCCTTGGTCAGATGCTTTCAATAAATGCTCAGCAGATATTGCGCCTACTTTGGCAGCAAGTTCTGCTCCACCATACGATACGATTTCATCTGCATGGATTTTAGGCGTTAAGCCCAATTGTTTTCCTGCTTCTAAAATACGTTCAGATTGTTCTGGAGTGAAGACATCTTTTTCACAAAATACATCATTGAATACAGCCAATTTCTCTTCTGCTACTGCCGGAAGCATTTCGTTGATGATCAAATCCACAAATGCATCTTCATTCCCTTTATATTCTTTAGGTACAGCATGAGCACCCATAAATGTAGGGATAATTTCTACCGCATGTTGCTCATTTAAACGTTTCGCCACACGCAACTGCTTCATTTCGGTTTCAAAATCCAAACCGTACCCACTTTTTCCTTCAACTGTCGTAACGCCATGTTTTGCAAATGAATCCAATCGACGAGTAGTTTGTTCGATTAGTTCATCTTCCGTAGCTTCACGAGTCATACGGGAAGTCGCGTGGATTCCCCCGCCCGCATTCATAATATCCATATACGTTGCGCCTTCAAGACGCATTTCAAATTCACGTTCCCGGCTTCCACCATACACTACATGCGTATGTGGATCGACGAGACCTGGTGTGACCAGGCGCCCCGTCGCATCAACAATATCCGCTTCATTCGCACGATTTGCAAATTGTTGTTCTAATTGTTCAGTCGTACCAACCGCCACAATGTTGCCGTCCTCGATTAGGTTCGACATGTCTTTGCCTTTACGCGGTCCATTTTCGCCAGCAATAGTCGCTAGTTCTTTTGCGTGTTTAATCCATAATGGTTTCAATTATTTTCCACCTTCCAACATCGGCATATTAATTCCTTTTTCCTTTGCTGTTTGAATCGCAATATCATAGCCTGCATCCGCGTGACGAACAACACCCATACCAGGATCTGTTGTCAATACGCGCTCAAGGCGTGCTTCGGCTTCTTTCGTTCCATCTGCTACAATAACCATTCCTGCGTGCTGAGAATATCCCATACCTACGCCGCCACCATGGTGAAGTGAAATCCACGTTGCTCCACCGACTGCGTTGATCATAGCATTCAAGATTGGCCAATCAGATACAACATCTGATCCATCTTTCATCGCTTCTGTTTCACGGTTAGGCGAAGAAACTGAACCTGAATCTAAGTGGTCACGACCGATCACGATTGGTGCACTCAACTCGCCACTCGCTACCATATCATTGATAATTTTACCGAAACGTGCACGTTCTCCATAACCTAACCAGCAAATACGCGCAGGTAAGCCTTGGAACTGAATTTTTTCTTGCGCCATCTTAATCCAATTACAAAGATGCGTATTATAGCTAAATTCACGTAAAATTACTTCATCTGTTTTACGGATATCTTCCGGATCACCAGAAAGTGCTACCCAGCGGAAAGGTCCTTTTCCTTCGCAAAATTGCGGACGGATGTAAGCAGGAACGAATCCAGGGAAATCAAATGCACGTTCTACGCCTTCGTCTTTCGCTACTTGACGGATATTATTACCATAGTCAAATGTAATCGCGCCTTTATCCATCATGTCAATCATCGCCGCTACGTGTTGTGCCATAGCTTTCTTTGATAGTCTCACATATTCTTCTGGATTGGATTCACGAAGTTGCGCTGCGTCTTCAAGAGACATTTTAGATGGAACATAGCCATTCAATGGATCATGTGCAGACGTTTGATCTGTTAGAACGTCCGGAATAAATCCGCGTGCAATCATTTCTGGCAATAGGTCTGCTGCGTTTCCTAATAAGCCAATAGATAACGCTTTACCTTCAGCTTTTGCTTCTTCTGCAAGTCGAATCGCTTCATCTAACGAATCCGTCTTAACGTCTGTATAGCGTGTTTCAATTCGGCGAAACTTCAATTCCGATACACACCCCGCCAGCCATAGTGACTGCTAGTGGTTGTGCTCCACCCATTCCACCTAGTCCCGCCGTTAATGTAATCGTTCCTTTTAATGAACCACCGAAATGTTGGTTCGCTAGTTCAGCAAACGTTTCATATGTTCCTTGCACTATCCCTTGTGAACCGATGTAGATCCAGCTTCCTGCAGTCATTTGTCCATACATCATCAAGCCTTTTTTATCTAGCTCATGGAATGTATCCCAGTTTGCATAAGCAGGTACAATATTAGAGTTCGCAATTAAGACACGTGGTGCATCTGTATGTGTTTTGAAAATCACAACAGGTTTTCCTGATTGTACAAGTAATGTTTCATCATTCTCTAATTCTTTCAATGAACGAACAATTGCGTCAAAACTTTCCCAGTTACGTGCCGCCTTACCAATTCCACCGTAGACGACCAATTTATCTGGATGTTCTGCCACGTCGGGATGTAAATTATTCATCAACATGCGCAGAGCTGCTTCTTGCTGCCACCCTTTTGTATGAAGTTCTGTTCCTGTATAGTGAATTACTTTTTCTGCTGCTGTATTTGTCTGTTTTATTGTCATTGTCATGACCTCCTCATAAGTTACTCTTAGTATACTAAGAATAATCTAACAATCGGATTGCACTTTAATGACTATCTTATATTTTATTTACAAATATTAAAGGAAAACGTTTTCATTTACACTTTATTAACAAAAAATATGGATTGTTATTACGGATGAACATTCTTATGACTGACGGTAGGCATAAGGTGTCCATCCTGTCGCTTCTTTAAATCGTTTACTGAAATAGGCTGGATGTGAAAATCCTGCAGTCTCCGCCACATCTGCAATCGCTAAATCGGTCTCTTTTAATAGGCGTTTCGCTTGTTCGATACGGATGTTCAGTAACGCATCACGAAATGATTCATCTGCTTCCTTCGCATATTTACGGCTCAATGTGCTTTTATGCATCTTCATTTCCTCAGCGCAGTCCGCTAAGTTCCAGGAAGAATTCCAGTAATTCATAACCATCCGTTCACGCACTTTTTCAGCAAAGTCTTGTGAAATATGCAAATCACTTGATGTTCGGATCAACTCACCACTAAACGAAATGAACGACTGGATAATATGATACATCACCGGCTCTTGGATCGTTTGATTAAATAATGCATGATACGCTTGTTCCACTTTTGAAGTCTGCAACGAATTCGCCATCATGTAGCGTCGCATTTGTGCCAAAATACTCGTTAGCCGAACACGCACCATCTCAGGATTCGGATATGGCTGTTCCAATGTTAGAAAATCATATTCCAACCACTCCCGAATACTTTGCAATTGCTGTTTGTTCAACATTTCAATCCATTTTTGCTGATCAATTGGCGAGAGAAACGGATCAAGCTCCTTCCATTGAAAGTCTTCTTCAATTTGCATGAGGATGTCATAACCATCATAGAAAATTCGCTCATGAAATAACCGCATTTTTGAATAAAGCAGACGGTAGCTCACTTGCTCTTCTTTATAAAGATAAATCGTCAGCAACGCATCTGATTGAAGTTTCCATTGTGAGAAAAATACACGGTACGCTTCATGTAGTGAGTGCATTTCACGGAGACGATGAATGACGAGTACATGATCAGAAAATGGAAAGACTTGAAAGGCAGATGGGAAATCATAACGTTTCAATTTGTCGACTACTGTATGTAGCGCTTCCAGATCGGATATCGCAAGTAAACTCATGCAGATTGGATGTTCAGGTAGCGTATCTCGGATTAGTAAGTCTTCGGACGAAATCGTCTGTTTTTCCATCGGGGTCGGTTGTACTTTGTCTACATTCTCATTGCGCCAACGAAAACGAATTTGCTGTATTTGCTTTAGCAATCGTTCAGGAGGAAATGGTCGAAAAAGGACGTCCTCCGCTTTTAGTGTAAGTGCTTGATAGACCGTTTGGAACGTTCGTTCAGAAGATATCCCTAGCCAAATCGTCTGTGCCGGCAGTTCAACAGCTTCTTTTTTAATAAAGTCCATATCAATAATATAAAGATACGCATCTGAGAAATTACGTAGTACGCTCACATCGTCTGTCACCTCTACTGTGACATCATTCCATTGTGAAGTTAGAAGCCATTGTAACCCTTGCGCTTCTAATGGATCTTTAATGAGGAGTAGTATTTTCATTATGTATTCACCTCGTCTTGGGTAGTTGCTATGTATTGTAGCATAGTGACATTGGATTCTTCCGTCGTTCTACCTTTTTAAAAAATATGTTGCGCATCGTCCAATCATCCGGTGAAGCGGCACAGTTCTATCCTTTTTTTGAACATACGCTAGGAGAGAAGGAGGTGCTTGCATATGGCATACAGAAACTTCAGACCGTGTAAAGGCTGTGATCCCCCCAATATCTCTAAAAGAGAACCCCGATGCTATGATGATAAAAAGATTGTTCATATACTAGTCGACTTATCGATGGGTGCACCAGTAGAAATCACACTTAAAGAATCAAAAGATCATCAGCAAAACGGCTATTACTTACAATTTGATAGAAACAAGCGGCTTATCCACTTTCAACCATTCGGAGACTCAACCGTTCAAGAAATCAGCTTAGTGGATATTTGTACCATTAAATATAGTTCGTATTGATCTATAAGTTGCGCGTTATTTAAGCAATCAAGCGATGACATTTTAACAAGTTGTACAGGAATTTAACGTATGAAAATACAAACAAGCAGCCTATTTAGCGGAAGCTGCTTGTTTTTTTGTGGTTTTGGTGTTGCCGTGAGTGGGGTAGTTGGTTCTATGAGCGCGGGCACTACTTCTATGAGCGAGAACGCCACTTCTATGAGCGAGAACGCCACTTCTATGAGCGCGTACTCCAATCCTATGAGCGCGTACTCCAATTCTATGAGCGCGTACTCCAATCCTATGAGCGCGCACACCAATCCTATGAGCGCGTACTCCAATTCTATGAGCGCGTACACCAATCCTATGAGCGCGTACTCCAATCCTATGAGCGCGTACTCCAATCCTATGAGCGCGTACACCAATTCTATGAGCGCGGGCACCAATTCTATGAGCGCGTACACCAATCCTATGAGCGCGTACACCAATTCTATGAGCGCGTACACCAATTCTATGAGCGCGTACACCAATTCTATGAGCGCGTACACCAATTCTATGAGCGCGTACTCCAATCCTATGAGCGCGTACTCCAATCCTATGAGCTGGGTTGTCGCTTGCTAGAATACCGGCATTTCGCCCAATTTATCACAGCCCATTCAATTCTTTATTAAGCTTCTTCGCTTCATTGGTAAAATACCAATAAAAACAAATCCAAACGATTGCGTATACACCAAGAAACAGACCCGCGAATGTTAAAAAGCTCTTCATTGTAAATTCAAACCAGCCGATGCCAAAAGCGGTGATAAAGTACAGAATCAATACAGTAATGAAGTGATAACTAGATTGGCGTACTAGTGACCAATTTTCATTTTCAAAATAAAGTGGTGTGACACTGAAAAACCAAGCACAGAAAATCGTACTCCATGCATTCTTCATAAAATAACTTGCATCTAGCGTGCTAAAATCACCAAAGTAAATCAGCAAACTAGTAAGAACCACTGCTAAAAAACCACCGAAAAGTATACCAATCATACTGCGAAACAAAAAGGCTTTCATTCTTTATTCCTCCTTTTCATAGTAAGTGCTTCTTTAATGCCATTCACATACGTTCGTGACACATATTCCTTTATTCCCGATTTAAAATAAACAGCTAACGTACCGTTAAATGATGCTTCGAACCTACTTAATTCATATAAATTGGCAATGACAGACTTGGAGAGCCGAATAAATCTTCCCGATGGTAAGAACGACTCTAGTTCATATAACTTTTCTTTAACTAAATAGGAACCATTCGAAGTGACAGCTGCTACTCCATCTGGCGTGGTGTGAAAGTAGTGAATCTCCATTGGCTTTAAAATATGTTGCATGTCGTCTTTCTTACCTACAATGAATTCAACCTGTTGCCCGTTTAGGAAATCCAAGAGTTCTTGGATAGATTGATCCATTTCTTTACATTCAATCGTAACTACTGTTTCAACGTTCGAACGATCAATATTCAAGGAAACCTTCATGTTAAGACATCCCTCCTTCCACTAGTCTACTAGCTATTATCCTTAGTATACTGAGGATTGTTCATTTCCGCTCTAGCATTCAAGTGACTGGTAGATTTCCAGCTGTTAGTTGCCGTTTTCACCATATCAATAGCATGAGCTTGATGAAGATAATGAAAAGGGTCTCCCCTCTGATCATTTACAAATCAGTAGGAAGACCCTTGTTAACTAGTTAATTCGGTTTCAAAACATGTTGCTTTGTTTCGAGAAGGTTGCCGTATTTATCATACAAACGGAATGTGACCGTAGAGTTGGCTTTGAAACTCGAACTGATCAAGCTGAATTTCTTATCTCCTTCAAAGTGCATATTATACGTCGAATTGACTGTTACTTTATAAACATCTGCTGAAACATCCACTTCAATCGTGTGAAGATTTAAGAACTGGACGTAAGCAACTTTTATGCTGTTCAAGTAATTTGTCGATACCACATTCACTTCTACACTTACAGTAAATCCACTATTCCCGATCGTACCTTTCGCTATAAACGTACCAATTTTCGAAGTATCAACTGGTTGCCACGTAACAGACTCTATACCTGTCGTTTTATCCTTATACGTGACGTTTACTTTCGCTGGTAATTCTGGTGTACCATGTAACTTCACGTTAATCGGTAACAATTTCTCAACGGACAGTATATTCGAATCAATGACATCGATACTGAATATCCGTTTTTCGATATCACCCACCGCATCAGTTACTTGAATCGTAAAGGTATAACTACCTGCACGTGTCGGTGTTCCACTAATTTTACCTGTATTTTCATCGAGCAGCATACCCGAAGGCAATGAACCCACTCGTTTAAAGGTATATGGTGCTCGACCGTTTAACGCAGAAACCTGATCGCTATATTCACTCTTCAATACGGCATTATCCAATTCTTTTGCCTGAATGGCCAAAAACGTTGTCCGCTTCCCTGCAACGTAGTCAAGAATCCATTGCGCATCCTCTTGCGTCAGCACACCATCGCCATTGACGTCCGCTGAAAGAAATGCTTCACGGTCTGTAATCGGATTGTTCAAATGTTGTAAAATTCGAATCGCCGCAGCGGCAGTAGGCTTATTATTTCCTACTACGTCACCAATCGGCATCTTTCGCTCAATTTTACCATTCATAAGAGTTACGAGGAAATCTGTATTCAAACGACCTTTCATATTTACAGAGATTATGGAAAGTTCTACAGACTCACCTTCTGTAAACTCGTCGGAAAGCTCATACACTAAATAACCAATTGTGATTTTCTTATCTACTAGTCGTTCTTCCTTACCCGAAATTGGCACGAAGTTCAGATCTAGTTTATTATTTACAACACTCCACTTCGTCCGAAATATTTTATCGTCAAAAGCAGGTGTTGGACGGAAATCTTTTAACATGACACCTTGATTGACTGGAGCAGTAATGACAAAGTTACCTGAACTTAAATACATAGTATCTCGCAACGTCACAGGCACCTCGACTTTTGTGCCAAGTGAACGACTTTCTCCAACTTCCAAAGTCTCCGCTGCATGAGCCTTTTCTCCAATGAAACCGGAAAGTAACACGACACCGAACATCATCACCAATATAGCTACCCTATTCATTGTGCATTTCATATCTTTCACCTCAATTCACCTTGAATGTAAAGCGTACAGGCTGACTTAATTTTTCACCATTTGCTGAACGAAGTTGATCGGTAATATCCATCGTATACGTGCCACGCGGATATGTTCCAATTGGCTTCACTCTGAATTTCGTATCATTTACTACTTCCACCTCGACAGGGACTACAATACTCCCGCGCTTGACGCTAACTACTTGTGCGTTTAATGTAGCTGAATTATACGGTGTACTCAACGTCACAACCCACGACTTGTCATTTGCCACTGAGTCCGCATGTGTCTGTTCTTTACCAGTAAACGGCTTGATTTGTCCATCGATTAGTTGGGCTGTAATTTTCTTACCTTGTTCCGTGTATAACTCCACGTTCTCTAGCTTCAGCTCATTCACCTTGCCAGAACCCGGAGTTAGCACAACAGCTTTCACTTCCATCACTGTACCGTCAATCGTACTGCCTGATGATTTAGCGAAGGCTAATGAAATTTTTCCAGCTGCATCACTGCCACCTGAAGATAAATAAGGAGAAAGTGTATCCGTCGTTTTGACATCATTGGCGTTAATACGCACTTGATCCGAGTTATACAGTATGTCGAGTGAACCACCCGCGATTTTCTCATTACTGCTGATGAATACCGTTAAATTAACCAATCCTGTACTTTCTACAAAAGCAGAAGATACACCGACTGCCGTCTTTTTCACAGCCGCTTGCGCTGGAATGGCTGGGATTAGTAGTAATAGAATACTAAACCATACGAGTACGTTTATTTTTTTCATAAATTATGTATGGGCGCGCCATCGCACGCCCTACCTCCTCTTTGTTAGTTTGCAATAAATCGTAGTTGTTGAGGTGTGAATTCACCTAGAATCTGTTCGAATAAGCTAGAATTCGTTAATAGTTCGTGAATGGAATAAAATTGTGGCATAACACCAGAGTTAGACTGGAATGGTACTGGATATGTTGTTGCGATTCGTTCCAACTCATTTGAAATTCCGTCAAACACGATGACTTCTACATAATCCGTTATTTTCATAGAGGCCCGATTAAAGACGAATTTGTTTCCGCCTACATTGTTAGCTCCTAATACCTTACCATTTATACGAACTTCCACACGACTTACCCCTGAATTGACTTCAATCGTTCCACCTGTAAAAATACCCGAAGTCGTAAACGTTACTCTTTCGATATATTTCCCTGGCACAACAATTCCAATCTTCTCCAAATCATATAGTCCGCCCATGATTTTTTCATAGCGATCATTATCACTAACAAAATCTTCTAGCGTCTTAATTCCTTGCAGTAAATCATTCGGATTCAACACGCTTACCGTAGCAGAATCAATAAATCCACCATCCGCGGTTGTTGCTACTATCGACGCTTTTCCTCTACCTACTGGCTCAACGATACCGTTCGGGCTAACTTTTGCAACTGCCGGATTAGTGGAAGTCCAGTTTACTTGTTGATTCGTAGCATTTGTTGGATAGATCGTATAGCCAATCGTCACTTTCGCCGGATTATAACCACCGACTCCATTTTCATTGAATAAAATTTCTTTTCGATCCAATTTGATGGACGTTACTTTACCGCTAGAACCCGATCCTACTTTCACTTCTACTATATAGACAGAGTGGCTACCATCTACTGCCGTTACTAGAACCTTCACTTCCCCAATCCCGTCAGACCCAACCGTTTGATTCAATATTGTGACAATCGCATTGCGATCTTGTGGACGTGCATCCACTTTCAGTGTTTGCGCGCCGCCTGAACTGTTAGCTGAGACTTGATGATTAAAGTACTTCATAGTGTCTGATTTAAAGCCATTCACCGCTTCATCATTAATTGCCAAACTAGCTAGCAAAGAATTCGACGACTTGACTATTTCGTTCAGTTTATTCCAATTCACAGGTCCACTCATTGGATACTCCTGTAGCTTGCCATGAAGTTCCAGCAAATTAAAGGTAAAACCTGTTCCTTGAGCGCTGATCTTTTGCTGATTCACCATCGCCACTTTATGTCTACCTTCCGCATGGAAATTATAACGGCTATAGTCCTTTTCAAATTTTTCTAGACGATCTGTAAAAATAGGATGGCCTTCGCCGTTCCCTTTTTGCGTGAATGTACCTTTTATTTTCAACACACCGTCCGTTAAATGCCCTTGGTCATTCATCGGTTTGCCAAGATGCATATAGCGACGTGTCGCGTGGTTGCGTTTACTTTCAGTAGAAAAATTACCGTGAACAAAAACGAAATCGCCGTCTCCCTCACCGTATTGCGGTGTCGCTGTGTCCATCGATCCTTTAATCATCGTCAGCCAGCCATCTTTAATGTCATAGTCACCGTAGATTTCGACCGTTCCATGGTTTACGAATAATTGACCCGTTAATTGCGTCACGTTTCCAGTTTTTCTCGTTTCTTGCATCGATGAATCGGAACCGACTTGCACCCGTCCGCCACCAACATTCAATGATTTATTCTCTTCAAATTCATCATCAAGTAATGGGCCACCATTGATCGTTAAATTACCGTCTACTTGTAACGTACCTTCTTGCACATTGAAGTGACCTTTTTGCTGGAGATTACTCTTAGCATGTAGTAAACCGCCGGCAAGATCCACTCGTCCTTCTTGTACAAAGTTAGATGAAACCGTTGCCGTCTGACCAGTCAAATTCAAATAGCCGTGGATTCGCTGGTTATAGGTTTTCACCAGAACTTCAGGATCCGCAACACCTTTATAGTCGCCGTTGACCACTAGCAAACCATCTTGCTTTAGCGTTTCTACGACATATAACTGGCTATTACTGAGTCGAATACTTGAACCCGACTTCTGCTCCACATTCTTCGCTTTAAGCACTTTACCGTTGACCACACGAACTTCCGCGCATTTCAACAACACTAAATCTTCGTTTACCGTCAAATTATAACCATTCAAATTAATCTTAACGTTTTCATGTACAAGAAGACCTCTTGATTCTGTTACATCACTAGTTAACGTCCAATCGCTACGAACCTCGCGTCCAGGGAAATCAGCAATCTGTTGCTGAAGATTTTCTAGTACGGTTTGTAAATAAGCAGCATTTACTGAAGGATTATAGTTTCCACCCGTCATATCTGCAATCTTAGTTAATGTCGCAATATCTAATATCGACGATGCCGTGTCTCCGAAGCCTATCGTATGTATCTGAATATCTTTTTCATAAGCTTCCTGTGCCAGATCAAGAATCTTTACATTATTAATCGAAGTTCCGACTGTCAGTAACACAATAATTTTATCGTTAACTGTTGGTGTCTTTGACAAGTCTTTAATAGCTTTTTCAAGCCCTGCACTGACATCAATTCCATTGTCTGTAGAAACACTTGAAAGTTTTTGAAGTTCCTCTTTCACTTTGAATGTATTAGAAGTCAGCGGAAGAGACTTTGTTAGCCCTTCATTAAAACCAATTACACCAAAACGATCTAACGCTCCTGCCGTATCGACAAAAGCAGAAGGTACCGTTAGGCGATCTTGACTAGGATCCTGTCGTTGCATTTCCGGTGTATCCTGAATAACAAAGACGATATCGCGTCCGTGATCCAATCCACAACTTTGATTTGCATACTCATTCGCAGCCTCCGTCGTAAGTGGTTGCCTGAAAAGCACTAAAACCGATACTAACGCGAGTACGGCAATGACTTTCAATTGTATCTTCATTTTTCAACTTCCTTCCCGATAATATAAATAGGGCTTACTTGCTTATAAACGGTTTGTCCTCACTACTACCCAATACATTAAAGGAGATTTTTCTATGCGACTACGTATCCTCGCTACCCTTGTCTGCATTAGTTTTCTACTGAGCGGTCTGTTCACCACACACACGACTCTCGCAGCAACGAGTCAACCAGTAACGGACCCGATGAAGCCCTGGACTATTACATTTACTAAAGACGTTTCCAATCAAACAGCGAACTTAGAAAGAATCAGCGTGCAATCAAAAGGTAAAAAGCTGTCTCTTTCTCTATCGGCAGATTCAGACAAAGTTATAGTAAAACCAAAAAATCCATACTTGTTTGGCGAACGCTATACGTTGACGATTCCTGCTAGTTTTCAGTCCGCTACCGGCAAGATGTTAAACCAGGCCGTAACGAAAGAATTTGAAATAACGGGCGAGTATATAAAAGATGTTTCTGCCACTATGAACCCTTTCGCAACAAGCATTTCAGTGAAAGTTTTACCTGAAGTTGCATACGCTTCCTATTCTATTAATAGCGGAAGCCCAATTAAGCTACTACGCAGTGGTGTCGATTCCTTTTCTAAAGGACAGATTGGTTTGTTGAGAGGCGATTTATTGACGATTCGAGTTTCGAATGAGTTAGAACGAGTAATAGAAACGCAATATTATGAGGTTAAATAGGAAGGATTGAAGAGCATGAAGAAGTTTTTCTCTGCGTTTTTAGCTTTTTTGTTAATGTTTACTACGCTTGGGCCTATGCCGGGGGTGGCGGCTAGTTTTCCGGGAAGCGTTCCCGTTAGCGTTGACGTCGGGACTGACGATAAAGTTAGTATACCGGTAACTATGAACGATGGTAATAGTTCCTGGCAAATCGTTTTGCGCAACAAAAATACAAATGCCCAAGTAGGTTCTCCCCTCGGCAGCAACAATGCATTCACAGATATTTCTCCAGGACTTTACATAGTGGAAGCCACAAAAACGGTAACATCTACAGTAGATGGTGAAGATGTTGTTACCGTAATTACTGAAACTTCTCCTACCATAACAGTCAGACCAAGAGCTCTGACTGATTTTGATACTGCTCCTTATAAGTTGATTGTCAAAGGAGCAATGATAGGAAGTGAAGTCAACCTTTATAAGCCTGGTGCTACAACTCCTTACAAAACTGTACCTAAAGTAGATACGAATAAAGAAGCAGATTTTGGTGTAATTGATGCGAGTCAAGGATATCGGGTAACACAAACTTTTAATGGAGCAGAAAGTACACAATCGGGGGCAATTAGTGTAAAGCCAGATAAAGTCATTATACAATCACCAAAAGATTCGGGCGCAACTAATAACTTGGGAGAGTTAAGTGTTGTTAATACAAAAAAGGACAATATGCTAATCCTCTACCGTGCAGAAAATGCAGGTGAATCGAAAATAGAAGAAAAACGGATGCCTTCTACCGGTGCTACGCATAAGTTTGATGGTTTACGTGCGGGTGCGTACACCGTTAGACAGATCGAAGATGGTTTAGAAAGTGAATTATCAAATGAACTTGTCATTAAAAATCAGCAGAAGCCTATTCTTGAATTAGAAGGTCCTGCCACTATTGAACTTCATCATAATGTAGACTCAAAAGATACGTATACAGAGTTCGGTTTTAAAGTAACGGATAAAAACGGTGATACCAAACAAAGGACGGAAGGAATTTTATGTACAACTGGAGTAAAGATCGGTGTAGATATAAAATATCTAACGTTTAACGGGTACAATACTAAGCCAAACCCAGGTGAGTACATCGTTAGATACACAGCGACTGATTGTACCGACACATCACTTTTTACCAGTGTAGATCGTAAAGTAATAGTCTATCCTGAAACCATTGAATTAGTTAAAACGAAAAACACATTAGAAACACATGGAACATCCCCGATTGAAAATCATCTTAACGGTGAAATAATCGTTGGAAAGGTCTTTAATGACGCAACACTAACACTTTATCAAGATGCAAGCGGTAACGGTAATATTGCAAACGCAACTATTATTCAAAAAAAGGTGAAAGCAAATACAGGTCAGTACACCTTCTCAGGAGTACCCGTTGGTATAGGTTATTTCGTTGTACAAGAATTTTCGGGTGTACAAAGTGAGAATTCAGAACGAATAGATATTTTAGATACAACATCACCCGAGATCACGTTAAAAGAAAATGCTGAAATGGAAATCGAAGTAGGCACACCGTTTGTAGATCCCGGATATACAATAGTGGATAATATCGATGCGGCAGATACTTTGCGTGTAATCATCCGTGGAGACAAGGTAAATAATCAAATACCTGGTAAGTACTCTATTACGTATGATGCAACAGATAGTGCCGGCAATCCAGCCAAACAATTAACTAGAACTGTAACCGTCCGCCCTAAGCCAGTAATCGCAATTGGCAGTATCGCAACGATTGGAGAGGTTGGCGTTACGAACATCTTCCCTGGGACAATGGCACAAAAGACAATCCTTAAACTATACAAAGCAAATAGTGATGGTGTCTTTACCAATACAGTAGCCGAAAGTATCGAGTTAAGTTCACAAGAAAGTACGCATGTTTTCAAAGGTCTAGATCCAGGGCGCTACCGTGTGAAACAAGAAGTTAACGGCATATCTAGTACGGAGTCCAACACAGTAGTAGTTGCAGATATTGACAAACCTTACATCACAATAAATGGTCCAGAACAGCTATCGTATGTTCTTTACGAAACAAAAGAACCTTACTATACAGGAAATCCTGTACAGTTCAATGATCCTGGTATGACAGCAAAGGATTATTTAGAAACAATTTTAACCAATACTGCCGAAATGATTACACCTGATGGCACAAAAAGTGGTTGTCCTAATGCAGAGTGTACTTGGACTTTCAATCAACCAGGTATGTATAAAATCATATATAATTCAACCGCACCAAAAAGAAATAAAGAAGCAGATCCAAAATACCGAACAATTACAGTAGCACCACAAAAGACTGGGAAGCCTTCCAACATAAAAGGAACGATCACAGCAACTGTTAACAAGTATCCTAATTCAACGACGACGGCACAGCTATACAATGCCTATGATCAACTTATGGCCACAGACACAGTGACAACAAATAACATCGCAACGTTTACTAACATTCCTGCAGGCATCGGCTACTACGTCACACAAACAGTAAACGGTATCGAAAGCCAGCCTTCCCTGCCTGTGAATGTCAGTATTTTCGATGACGTGGGCACGACTGCACAAATTACTTCTTTCAATTTTAAAGAAGTAGAAGCAATCAGTGTCATTGACCATGAAGCAGGGAAAATCTCAGTGACTGTACCTGCTGGAACGGATCGTACTAACTTGACTCCCGTTATAACTAGCGTCGGTAAAATCACATATAATCCCGAAAAGAATTTCAGTAAGCTAGTAAATTATACAGTAGTCATGGGTACTAGTACTAAAAATTATACGGTTACAGTTACGGTTGCTGAAGACGTAAATTCCGACGCAAAACCGCCTATCACTAAAAAAATCATAATCACAAATAGCAACCCATCTCATTCATTAACTTCTTCCGAAAGAAGAGATGCTATGGAGCGAGGGATTACATTTACAACAAGCGATCAAAGTATCTATATTCCCGCAAGTAACGTAATTGAGTCCAACTCATCAACACTTACTATAACTGAACCTGCGAAAGGAACATTCGACATAAAGTGGGGCAATTTATCACACTTCATGCAGCCACTTGAGCTAGAGCTACCTAAGTCTGGAACAAAAGTATTGGCAAGAATTATTGAAGTAGGTGGTGTACGTTTTACAATCGAATTACCAAGCACAACGAAAAAAGGTGCAGCAAATAAAATTATCGGTTTACTCACTGAGCCAGGAACGTACGCACTCGTTGATAGACTTGGTGCACCGACCATAACAGGCCCTACAATAGAAAACGGTAAAACTTACTATACGTTACTTCCAGCTACAGATGCCATAACGAATAAAATTTACTACACAACAAATAGTAAAGACATTTCATTCATTAGTAGCGCCCGTACAGATGCTGAAGCGGCACTTAATAATAAGTATGTACCCCATTCTGCCCTTCTGAATTGGACAGAGTATACACCTGGCGAAAAAATTGAAGTACCTGCTAATGAGTTATATGCTGTTGTGATCAAGAACGGACAAATCAGCCCTATCGCTGCGCTTGATCCGGAACCATCTACCGACTGGAGCAAGAACATTCCTGCTTATGATACGCATAAAGTATTGTCGATTAAGTTTAACGCAAAGGTAGATCGCAAAGCACTTTACTCAGGTCTGATTTATGTTACAAATGATGCAACGAATCAAAGAGTGGCTACTGAACTACAAATGAGTGTTGACGGCAAGACAATCTATGTCATTCCAAAGTTGCCATATGCTCGAGGAAATCAGTATACATTGCATATTGATCGGCAGTTTAAAGGGAACACGAAGAATAAGGAATTTTTGAAGAAGTCCTTGATTCAAACGTTTAAGATTAAGTAACAAAAAGAGTCGCTCCCGATTGGGGCGACTCTTTTCGTTTTACTTATAGTTTAATCTGAAACTTCATTTGAATCTTCTCTTTCAACTTCTGCCCATCTGTTGCCTTCACTGTATCTTCAATGAATAAATAATAGTTGGCACCTTTTTTATACTGATTACCACTTTGTAGACGCAGTTCCATCGTCTTTCCGCCATCGGAAACTTGATAACCAAGCGGCACCTTAACACCCGCCTCACTTACTACGTAGACACTGTCTGGATTAAACGTCTTAATATCGAGTGCCTGACTAAGCTTGATCTTCCAAGCTTTTGTCGGCTCTACGTTGAAACGTTCATCGTATACGGTGTAGCCGACTTTCGGATATGACACCGCACCTTGTTGTTTTTCAACCGTCACTGTAAGAGTTGCAACTTTCCCGCCATCCACACTCGTAGCGATAATCGTCGCTGTACCAGAAGTATGTGCAGTCAGTTTTCCACCTTCCACAGTCACTACAGTCGGCTTACTAGAAGTCCAATTGACGTTTTGATTCGTCGCGTTCGATGGACTGATTCTCGCAGTCAATATTGCTTCCTCGCCTACAACCATATCTAGATCCGGCCCTTTGCTTAACGCAATAGCCGCCACGGGAATCTTCGTCAATACATTCTCAGTTATGAGGAATGTATTACGCGAAATCCCTGTCAGCGTATCCGTTTGTAAGCTTGGATTCAATGGATCATTACGCTTTTCGGCAACCGCGCCACTATATTCATCTCGAACAACAAATGAATAATAGTAATCTCTTGGCTTTAACGTTCTCGTTACTTTCCATGTATTATTCGGCTGCTTGACCATCGGAATTTCAATCCAATGGTAATTATCACCAAAGTTCCCCATGACGGAAACTGATTTAGACTTAGCATCAAGTTCGAGTTGATTGTTGAAATCAAAACTACTGTACGTAAATGTGACTTCTTTATTGTCGATAATCGGACCGATCGTTGCGTATGGAGCGACTTTCAGCACACTGAATGTTCGTCCAAAATCATCGATGGTTTTATCGCGATTTAGTGGATCAACCGTCCACTCCCCGTTTACACGGAAACCGTATTCATATTGACCGGGTTGTAATTCGACTTGTAGTTCCCATTCGTTTCCCCTTACATTTCTCATAGGTAAGTCGACACTATTATTGAAGGTGCCATTTACTTTGACGTCCATCGTTCCTGGGTTTCCAATATACTTGAATAGTACTTGTCCGCCTTGTACGAATGGGAATTCGTCTAACTTTTTGACATCTTCGATACCCGGGACTTTCTTGAATATTGGTAATTTGGTTGTCGTGTCTGAAGACGCTTTGTCCCATTGCCAAACGGTGCCGTCTTGTTTGACTGCGAGTGTATAGCTATCTAAATACCCGCCGCCGCCAATAGCGATTGCATCCGTTATGCCTTTAATTTGGATAGGTGCAGTTTGTGATGTTTGAATCCCTGATGTATTACGTCCCCATTGCCAAACTGAACCATCATCTTTCACGATAATTGTATGGTTATCTCCTGCAGCGATAGAACGAATATTAGTTACACCTTGTACTTGAAAAGGATTAAGTTTATTTTCATAGCCACCGTCACCGAGTTGACCATAGAAATTACGACCCCAAGCGAGTAACGACGTACGATCTTGCTTCAGAGCCAATGTATGATTATCTCCAGCCGCAATCTCGATGATTCCACTTAATCCTGGAACCGGTCTAGGTTCATCATTGTAATCGGCTGTCTGCCCTAAACCAAGCTGACCATACGTATCACGGCCCCAAGCCCAGACTGTACCGTCTTTTTTCAACGCAACGGAATGATCTTTCCCCGCCGCTACGGATGCTACATTATCTAATCCCACTACTTGCACAGGAGTTGTCGAGAACCTAGAACCTGGTGTTGCTCTACCTAACTGTCCATAAGCATTATATCCCCATGCCCAGACTTTTCCGGAACTGTCTACAGCTAATACATGACTTTCACCTGCTGAGATATCTACCATCCCTACAGGCCCAATAGTGTCTGGATTGCTAGTAAAACCTGCAGCAGGCAATCGACCTAATTGGCCATAATCATTCAGACCCCAGCTCCAAATCCTCCCGCTAGCATCAAGTGCTACAGTAAAATGCCCACCTGCGGAGATCGCTAGAATATCGGATAACCGATTTCCATCAGTCCTTTGAATTGGTTGTGGTGTACCCGGTGGCAGAACAGACCCCGCCCCCAGTTGGCCATATGTGCGATCCCCCCAACTCCAAACACTGCCATCTTCCTTTAACACTACTAAATGACTTCTTCCTGCATCTACTACATTTTTATGATTCGCAATTCCATACGCGTCTGCGGAATCTACAAAGGAAATCAGGAAGGATGCAACTAGTAGACATAGTACGAGATATTTTTTAGTAAATTGAGTGAACAAACTCAACTCAACTCCTTCGTTTTACTTAGTGTCTAGTACTCTTAGTCGATTATTTCTACTTTTAGTTCCATCGTATATGGATTACCTTTGTCATCTTTTGCTTCTAGCATAATGCTACCCACATCCGATACCGTTGGACCACTAATAATAAACTTTCCAGACAATTCATCTTTCTCTACCGTCCAACCTGCTGGGGGAAGCATTACTTTCCAGCCCGTTAATTTCCCTTTAGCTGGTTCCTCTTCACTTATACGAGTATTAATCGTCGTCTCATTAAATTCCATTCCACCGGCAGTGAGTGGAAGGTTTCCTGCTACAACTTTTACTTGTGTGGCAGTAGTCGTTTCATCTTCTTCCACCATTTGTTCATTAAGAATAAAGAAAGTGCTATTCGTCAAATCCTCTGTAGCCGTTACATCATCTTCTACATTAGTCAACACTGTAAACAGATTACTTGCTGCCAACTCGTTGCCTTCCGCTAAACTCAAAATTACTTTCCCACTAACTACTTCCAACTGAACCGGTGCTTCTGCATTGTAGATAAATGATAATGGATCCGGCACTGGATTAGTTTTGTTAGTCGTTGTGACAATACGAAGTGGAGTCTTGTTAGAAATGTCTATTCCACCTGTAGATTTAAAGTTATTCAAATGAACAGAATTAGATCCTCCACTAACAATGCTTGTAGCTGGACCTGTCACTGTCGCGCTTGTAACATCTACAGTATCTAACACAACAGTTCCTTTACTTCCTACATCAACAGTCAACGTTCCATCTATTTTGGTATTTTCCAGACGAATGAATTGATCTGTCCCACTACCTAATTGAAGATCACCTTTAATTCCTCCACCTGTAATGATCACTTTACGATCAATGATGAATGGAGATGTCGGCAATTCAATTTCACCAGACAATTGAATTTTTGATAATTTTTCATTTGCCAAAGCTAGTTCGAATTGTTCAAAATTATCAACAGTAATGGTTTGCCCGACTGAATAGACAACTGCTAAATCATTTAAGGATCTAACATCCACTTCTTTTACGATCTTATCCAACAACTCAGGTGATTCCATGATGTCGTATAGTGAAATCTCTTTCCCAAAAAATTTAAGATCCGCTGTTACATAATCACTGATTTTAAAATCCTTTTCTCGATCATTCACTCTCATTTTGAAGTCTTTAGTTTCTAGCTTTCGACCATCTTTACTATAAGCAGTTAATTGAAAATCATCGCTCTGAAGATATTCTTTACAAGTATCTGTCTTCGGATCATTTTCAACACACTGTAGATCGGTAATCCCAGCCTGTCCCATAGAAAAACCGCTAACTCCCGCCGTCGAACGATCTAAGTCTCTTTCATATTGTGAACCTGTTCCTAATTTTACTTTTAAACGTGTTGCCCGTTCATCGGAAATGACGTCTATATTAGATAAGCTTGGTGCATTTTTAACTGGATCAACGACACTTTTATAACGATGAATCGTCTCAATTTTTGTAATATAGATTGGTGGTACTTGAATCTTGACATTACGTGGCTCGTTATGCTTGAAGATTTTTTCATTAATAAGCGAAGCATTATTGCTATTGACAAACACAGACTCAAATCCTGGTAAAAGATCGTAGAATTTGAACGGAAATTCATAATCAGTCAATTGATCAAAGTACATTTTCCCTCTTGGTATGACTAATTTAAAGTCTTCTTGAACACCGTAATCTATGAACTCCAAATTCTTAAATGTTATCGTTAGCACTTTTCCCGACTGAGTAACACTTTTCACAATAGGCACTAAAACCTGGTTACCATCTACAATTCTTTCAACACGAACATCATTTTCTGTAATTGTATTAATATTCTTATCAAACGTAATCACCATATTTTTCGCGCCAGTGAATCCATTAAACAAGGCCGATGTTTCTTTAAACTCATACTCATAAGGCTTCTTCTCAACAACTTCAGGTGTCCCTGGTGCTGCATCCGCTTTCAGACCAACACCAAGCGCACTGATCATCAACGCAAACGCAAACACAATTTTCATTAATTGTTTCATCTACTCATTCTCCCCCGCTCTATTTTTCGTTTCGTATACCTCTGTAAAAGCCCTCCTACACACTTAATAAAATACGACTCCTTCCCATTTTATCGGCATTATTGACAATTTGTTGAGATAACAAAACCGATCCTTTATGCAATTTGTTTACAAACCAAAAAAGAAACGTAACAGACATCGGATTGTGCCGTCCATCTCAATTTCCAAATAAAAAAACAGCCTCTAAAGTGCAGAGACTGTCGGGCGCATTAAAATTTCTACCATTCTAGCTTGTCCACAAAATCCCCATGCACATACAACTCTTCATATGGCACAGAATCTGAACGAACTTTCATCCATGGATTTTCTGCGAGTTGATCATCTAAAATAATTAAAGGCATTCCGGCGTGAGGATAATAATATACCCACGGACGGCTCGTGTTAGGGTCACGGCGTGCTTTCAAATTCACTGTATTTGTTACACCAATTTTCACTTGATTCGCAAGTTCTTTACCGCCCATCATACGATCCATTCGATACATATGACCCGCAATTTTCGAACCCCAATATGGATCAGATGCATATTTCACATTGACACCTACTGCTTTATTGCCGAAATTCGTTCCATTTGCATATCTCGCATTCGGTGGCAAGTAGTTTTTGTTTAGAAAAGCATTCAATAACTCTTCGATATTTTGACCGACCGTTTCAAAGTGTACGATTTTCGGCTTATCATCTCTTACATATAAACCAAATAAATTATTGTATTTCTGTGCATAGTCGCTCAAACCATAACCACTTTCATGCTGTGCCAGCGCCAATATATGCATGGCATTCACATGACTAGTTGCTTCAATACGCTTGAGTTCAGTACCTAGACCTAACAACTTACTTTTAGTCGTTGCATTGCGATAAGTTGGCGAATTGGGGTTTGCTTTCTCCAATTCTTGCAGTCTTTTTAGTATATAAGCATCTAACTCAGCTGCTGTGTAACGCGTTTCACTGCGTAACGGCAAGTACTGAAAATACTGATAGGCCGTTCCTACAGCTTGTCCTGCCTCATTTGAAAAATGGCTGCCATCTGTACTAAAGTATTTAAGTCCTTCTTGCATGAACGTTGGGGCTACTCCCATCTCATAAGTTCCGTACGTAGCAGCCGTATGCCCATAAATCGAGTGAAACAGTGAACCATTTCTAACATAATAGTACGAACGATCTTTTATCGTTTGACTAGGCAATAAGCGACTATTTTCTTGCTTGATAAAATAATTCACACCCGCCAATTCTATTTCTACATAAGTATCCGTAGAATCTACATACACTAGTTCCGTATCCGCAGGCACATACGTTACTTCTTTTTTAAGTAGCTTGTCCGAATGAAGAATCGTTAACGAACTTGAACCGAAAGACTTCGTGGCAACTAATCCAGCCGGCATGTGAATAATTTTTCCTTGAAATAACACCGCTTGATTCGGTTGCATACGACGTGAAGCTTCTTCAAAAGTATTGTACTTAGCAATGAGTGTAGTTGTGCCGTCCTGCTGCACATTCACTACATCGTATGTCGGTTGCTCTTTAATCGTAAATGTTTTACTAACGCTCTGTTTCAACGCTTTCCCATCCATATTGCGCACGGATTCTGTAATATGTAACGTATATGTTTCCGCATGGCGATACCCTTCAATTGGAGGCGCGATATGTATTGACTGATCTCCATTGGAGAACGTTAAGACATTTGGCTGCTTCACATCAGTTGAATCTGTAATATACACCGTATTAGAATTGACTGTCGCGCGATCCACTGGTTTATTGAACGAAACTTTCCATGACTTATTGGGCTCTTCATTAGGTGAATGTGGCCATGTGACAGTTGTTGCTTCAGCTGAAAATGACGTGAAGATTAAACTTACTAAAACTGCTACTCCGGTGAACAGTAAATACTTCATAAATTTCAAGACTAGTAACCTCCCTTTAAAACTAATTATACTAGACTTGATAAGCTTCCACAAAAAAATCCCTAGCCTAATTTATTCGGCTAGGGAGTGTTGCATATGAAGATTACTCTTTAATCAATTCCAATCCAACCGGAATAGCCGCTTCCACGTCATCGCCTTTCAACTTAGCAATCGCTGCTTCCATTGCCTTCTTACCGATTTCTTCAGGCTTTTGTGCAATCGTCGCTGCTAACTTTCCGTCTTTAACAGAAGCAACTGCATCTTCTGTTGCGTCAAATCCGATGACAATGATATCTTTTCCAGCTGACTGAATCGCTTCTAACGCACCTAACGCCATTTCATCATTATGGGCAAACACCGCTTGAATGTTCGGGTTTGCTTGCAAAATGTTTTCCATAACTGTAAGACCTTCTGCACGGTTAAAGTTCGCTGTTTGTTTCGCAACGATGTTTACTTTACCTTCTACCGCTTCATTAAAACCAGCTCCACGGTCACGTGCTGCCGAAGACCCCGCAACTCCTTCAAGTTCCGCCACTTGTGCAGTATCGTCACCAAGTAGCTCCAACATATATTCACCAGCTAACACACCGCCAGCTTTATTATCAGAAGCAATATGAGAAACAACTTCTCCACCTTCTGCGCTACGATCCACTGTAACGACTGGAACGTTCGAACTGTTCGCAGATTCTACAGCTGATACGACCGCCTGTGAATCTGTCGGGTTAATGATTAATAAATCTACCCCTTGTTGAATTAAATCTTCAACGTCACTTGCCTGTTTCGACGCATCATCTTGTGCATCGACAACGATAACTTTCGCGCCAGATTCTTTCGCTTGCTCTTTCACACCTTCACTCAACGTCACGAAGAACGGATTGTTTAATGTCGAAACTGAAAGACCTACTTTATACGTTTTATCTCCGTCTTTACTTGCATCCCCTTCATCATCAGAGGTACTAGAACCTGGTTGATCCAGCGAACAAGCAGCCAACATTAAAACCACTGCCATGAGAAAAGCCCATTTTAATTTTTTCATACATTTCATCTCCTTAAGCTGTTTTTTTACGATCCAAGAGCACTGCAATCAATATAACTGTACCCTTTACTACTTGTTGGAAGAATGAGGATACACCAATCAAATTCAACCCATTATTCAGCACGCCAATAATTAACGCACCAATCAATGTACCGACAATCCAACCTCGACCACCCGTCAAGCTTGTCCCACCAAGTACGACTGCAGCAATTGCATCTAATTCAAACATATTCCCTGCAGTTGGCTGTGCTGAATTCAAGCGTGATGTCAAAATCAATGCGGCAATCGCAGTCAATCCACCCGCGAGTGAATAGACATAGATCTTAATTCGATCCACATTAATTCCCGATAGACGTGATGCCTCTTCGTTGCCACCTACCGCATACACACGGCGGCCGAACGTCGTTTTCTTCAAGATGAAATACAATACAGCGAACGCGATTGCCATCGTAATGACCGGAACTGGGATACCGAAAATATATCCTTTACCGAGCATTTTGAATGTCATCGAGTCTCCAAGTCCAGAAATCGGACGACCTTCTGTATACACTAATGTCAAACCGCGGAAAATCGTCATCGTTGCGAGTGTCGCGATAAATGGAGCAACTTTCCCTTTGGCGATGATCAAACCATTGATCGCACCTAGTAAAACACCGAGTAGCACACCGAGCAGCATCGCCAATATGGGATCCATGCCACCTGACATCATGCCAGCTGTCACTGCACCTGTTAATGCTAATATGGACCCAACCGATAAATCAATTCCACCAGTTAAAATAACAAACGTCATTCCAAACGCAATTAATGCGTTAATAGACACTTGTCGCAACACGTTAAATAAATTGTTAAGCGTTAAAAAACTTGGACTCATAATAGAAATAATAACGACAATTAAGAGCAGCCCAATAACGGGACCTAGTTTTTGTAATGAAGATTTCATATTAGTTTTGGACAACTTTGTCACCCCCTGTAGCAAAATGCATAATACGTTCCTGTGTCATTTCTTCTTTCGGTAAATCCGCCATCAAATGGCCTTCATGCATAACGAGTACACGATCCGCCATTCCGATAATTTCGGGCAATTCGGATGAAATCATCACAATCGCCACGCCTCGTTCAGCGAGTTCGTTAATAATACTGTAAATCTCTTTCTTCGCGCCTACATCGACACCTCGCGTCGGTTCATCCAAAAATAAAATATCCGGTTCGATTCCTAGCCATTTTGCGATGACCACTTTTTGCTGATTCCCACCACTAAGTGATTTCACGCTTTGTTCAGGCCCAGATGTACGCACACTTAGACGTTTCGACATCGTATCATAAAGCGAAGTTTCCTTCATACGCTGAATAATCCCTGCCTTTGAAATCCGGTCAAAATTCGTTAAACTCATATTATCTTGTACAGAGAAATCCAAAATAAGTCCTTCCGATTTGCGGTCTTCCGTTACATAACCAATGCCAAGCTTTTTAGCTTGTAGCGGATTCGCAATAACGACTTTCTCACCATCAATGAAAATCTCGCCTGCCGTAGGTTTCTTGAAGCCGAAAATAGATTGGATAACTTCCGTTCTACCCGCACCCATCAATCCCGCAACACCGAGAATTTCACCTTTTCGCACTTCGAACGATACATTTTCAAAAAACTCATCGCGTCCCAAGCCTTCTACTTTCAACTTTACGTCGCCAATCGCATGCGTTCGTTTAGGAAAACGTTCCCCTAACTCACGACCGACCATCATCTGTACAATTTCTTCGAATGTCGTCTCTTTTATTCGTTTCACACCTACGTATTGTCCATCACGTAAAATCGTAATGCGATCACACATCGAGAAAATCTCTTCCATTCGGTGAGAAATATAAACAAATGACACACCTTGCGCTTGCAACGAACGGACTGTTTCAAACAGCGTTTCGATTTCCCGATCCGTCAACGCAGCTGTCGGCTCATCCATAATAATCAGTTCTGCATTAGATGAAACAGCTTTCGCGATTTCGATGATTTGTTGCTTCCCGACAGATAATTCACGAGCGACCGTACGGGCATCGATCTGCAATCCTAGTTTCGCAAGAACTTCTTCTGCTTTACGATTCATTTCCTTCGTTTTCAAAATACCGCTCTTACCAAAAGTCATTTCACTACCTAAATAAAAGTTCTCGGCAATCGTCAAATCCGGTAAAATATTCAACTCTTGGTGTATTACCGCAATGCCAGCAGCTTCTGCTTCCTTAGCATTTTTGAACTCAACTTTTTCACCTTTAACCCATACTTCACCAGCATCACGCGTATAAATACCCGTCAAAATTTTCATTAGTGTAGATTTCCCTGCACCATTCTCACCCATCAGTGCATGGATTTCACCTTTCGCTACTTCAAAATTGACGTCTTCGAGTACTTTATTGCCATTAAAACTTTTTGAAATCCCACTCATCGCAATCATCTCTGCTCACCCACTTTCAGAATATGACGCCCGATTGCAAGATTACATTGGCATATGGCGTCGCTTCTCCTGTACGAATAATGACTTTGGATCGCTTCGTCATTTCTTTTAGCTGTTCATGTGTGACTTCCTCAATCGGACATTCTAACTGTTTCATGTCGTGATAAACTGTCGGATTTTCCGTCTTTACTGCGCTCGCAATATATAATTTCTCCGCTTCGAAGTCCTTCAATAGTTCAAATAAAACTTCAGTGAAGCTTGGTTTTCCTAACATATAAGAAAGATCAATACAGGGCACGCCTTCAGGTATTGGCAAACCACAATCAGCAATCGTCAATTGATCGGTATGCCCCATTCGTGCAAGCACCGAAGCAATTTCCCGATTGATCATCCCGTGCTTCTTCATAACCTTCCCTCCAAACGACTTTCTACTTCTTCAAAGGTTGGCATGCCACCTTGTGCACCAAACTTTTCTACAGAAAGTGAAGCCGCGGCATTTGCGAAA
This sequence comes from Sporosarcina sp. GW1-11, assembly GCF_033088395.1. Classification (NCBI taxonomy): domain Bacteria; kingdom Bacillati; phylum Bacillota; class Bacilli; order Caryophanales; family Caryophanaceae; genus Sporosarcina; species Sporosarcina sp. GW1-11. Next base: position 32,296 of record NZ_JAPMIW010000017.1, read on the forward strand.
CGGACAGCTTGTTCAAGATCCATTCCTGTTACCATACCGTGAGCGAGCGCGCCGTTAAAGGTGTCGCCTGCTCCAGTCGTATCTACAACGTTTGTCTTGAAGCCTTCTACGATAATATGCCGTTCTCCATCGAAATAACGAGCACCGTCACTGCCTAGTGTAATAATTAATCGGTTCGGGTATTTTTCTAGCGCGTCTATCATATCCATGCCAAAAATTTGTTCACATTCAGTTTCATTCGGCGTTAAATAGGTAATCGAAGGCATCATATCAAGTTCAAATCCACGAGCAGGTGCCGGATTCAATAACACTGGCACACCGATTGCTTGGCATTTCGCTAGCGCATAGATCACGGTAGGAATCGGAATCTCTAGTTGTAGCATCACCAATTTACTTTTCTTAATTACCTCTTCCATCGCATCGATATGAGAAGGCATCAATAAAGAGTTCGCACCAGGAACAACGATGATACGATTATCGCCTTCTGATAATAAAATATTGGCAATTCCTGAAGCTTCATTAACTCGCAACACGCTTGTCGTATCGATGTTGTTCTGTTGAAGATTATCCACTATACTTGTGCCGAACAAATCATTACCGACACAGCAAGCCATATGAACTTCTCCCCCAAGCCGTGCTGCTGCTATCGCTTGGTTCGCTCCTTTTCCACCAGGTACTGTATCAAAAATAGTTCCGATCACTGTTTCCCCTTGGTTTGGGAAATTTTCTGTACCTACAACTAAATCCATATTCGCACTGCCAATGACCGTTATCATTGCGCCTCACTCCTTGTCGTTTCTCGAATAATCAATTCGGCTGGAATCTGAATTTCTCGCTCTGTTACATCTTGGCCTTCTATTAATTTGATGAGCATTCTTGCGGCCAGTGTCCCGATTTTATATACATCTTGCGCCACTGTCGTTAAACTTGGAGTTAGCTGACTTGAAAGCATCGTTCCGTCATAGCCAACGATTTGAAGCTGATCTGGAACTTTGATTCCAAGCGAATAAGCAGCTTTCATTGCACCTGCCGCTGAAACATCACTGCTCGCAAAAATGCCATCAATTGGATGTTGTTGCAATTGATCTCGAGCAGCCAATTCAGAAGCTTCGAATTGGAAAGGACATTCCACGACATGCATTTCTATTCCTTTACCCTCGACAGCGTCCATGAATCCTAAAAAACGATCATTTGCCGGACCAACTTTAGCAGGTCCTCTCATGCATAAAATATTCTGGCAACCACTCGCCAATAAATGTTCCACACCAATCCTAGCCCCTTCACGATTATCCGTAGCTACGAAAGGTATGGACGTATGTATTCTTCGGTCAACCGCAACAATAGGGATATCTAGTGTTGTATAATGATCCGCCTCTTCATTACTTGTAACGACAATAAATCCAGCTGCATATTTTTGCTGTAACGTCGTTAAATAATGTACTTCTTTTTCAATTTTTTCATCCGAATTACATAGGACGATTGTATATCCATAAGCAAGAGCCACGTCTTCTATCGCACGTGCCAGCTCGGGGAAAAACGGATTGACAATATCTGGTACAATCAAGCCGATAAATGTCGTCTGCTTCGTATTAAGCGAACGCGCAATCATACTCGGTCGATAATCCAGTTCTTCAATCGCCGCAGCAATAACCCGCTTCGCATCTTCGCTAATATAGCCTTTGTTATTCAAATAACGTGAAACAGTCGCTGCTGAAACTCCTGCCTTTTGAGCAACATCTCGTATAGTAGCCATCCATTTCACCTTCATTCTGTATTATGTGGTACCGGTTACACATAATGATAACAGACGCTTATTTTGGGTGTCAATAGAGCGGGAATTATATAGAAGATAGTGTTTTATCTGATAATAGAACTGTAGTGTTTTATTGGGTTGGCGCGGGGATTTGCTCGAATGGCGCGGTAGGGTCACGCTTTGGCGCGGGGGTTCGTTCGAATGGCGCGGTTTGGACTGGCTTTGGCGCGGGGGTTCGTTCGAATGGCGCGGTCCGGACTGGCTTTGGCGCGGGGATTCGTTCGATTGGCGCGGTTTGGACTGGCTTTGGCGCGGGGGTTCGTTCGATTGGCGCGGTAGGGTCCGGCTTTGGCGCGGGGATTTGCTCGAATGGCGCGGTAGGGTCACGCTTTGGCGCGCGGGACCTAATCGATTCGGACGGTTCGGCATCCCTTTCGTACGATCAACCAGGTTTCCAGCGCGATTTGCTAGTATCTCTTGTAAGATACAAAAATCAAAATCTCGTTTGACTTTAAACAAACTAGATGATAGTTCTATAAATTAGTGTTGATAGCGTTACTGGATTTAGATGCTAGAAAGTTCATTTGAGGTTAAGACTTTTGGTGAAATATAGTGGACTGCTCCACGACCATTCCCAGTTACACGGGTGTTCGGAGTAGTTAGTAGGCGACGTGCCGTATGGCGGCAATTAATGTGGAGAAATTGACGAAGTTGCTTGTTTGTGATGAGCGGACCATTGATACAGTACCAATCGTGAAGAGCAGAATAATGAGCATGTAAATCACGGTGATCACACTTGGCACATCTCCACGTTTTTGATACCCAAGACATTTGTGATTGTTGACAAGCAGTGCAGTAGACACCCTAACGGATATCATTCGGCAAAACATCATACTTTTTATTGAGTGGGAATGGATTATAATTACAATGAAACGTATTTATTTGACTTGCTAGTTGTCTAATTTCCCTGCTCGACAACCAATCCTGATTCATTTCTAATTTTCGCAGTCTGTTAGGCATTTCATAGGAAAATGCTACTTTATCAGTCGCAAGATTTTCAATGATTAGTTCATTTTGATAAGCGAGTACCACAAAATCAACAAGCGGTATCTCTACCCCGTTTTTACGCAACCAACGTGTTAGGAAATACTTTTTCCGTTCCAATTCTTCGATCGGACTTTTCAAGACAGTGCGGTCACCATTCGGTTCCTCTTTTATGAACTGTGTCGGATGTTGAGTAATTAGAAGTTTGCCCGCCATATTTTTGACTTCAAAGACCACAATGCAACTGGGCGTAATTAGAAGAGAGTCGATTTGAAAATAAACTTGATCTTGCTGAAGATATACATCGTGCAGGATAGCATATGGATAATCTGGTTTGAACTCTCGCATCTGATAGTCAAAATCCTTTTCCCCACTATATCCAGCTTGGCTATTGTAATAGTCTTTTTGCAACTTTTTAAATTTCGCATGATCAGGACTCAATCTCCTAAGCAGCGCTTGCTGTCCAATAAGAACCTTCGGAATCCCCCTTTGTTTATAAATCAAACTATTATACCTCCTTCCCTTATTTTCAATAGTATAGCAAGTTAGCAACTACTTGTGAATGTCACGATCGTTTTTGATTTTTAGTGTCAATTTTGGCAGTATTTTTTACTTTCGAGGCATATTTCGGGGTAAAATTGAATTTGTTTGGAGGAAATAAGGTAAACTTTCTTAATTTTTCATAAAATTGATTATTTAGAACTAGATATTACTTTTTTAAATCTTGTTTGGTGAATAAATATACCTTTCACATCACTCATTGATACCATTATATTTTTGATTAACGAGGTTAGACATTGGTATAGCGTGATCTGGCCTGGTATGGCGCGGGAATACATAACTTTCGCGCGGTCCCATCAAAGTTTGGCGCGATCCTACATGACTTTCGCGCGGTCCCGCCAAAGTTTGGCGCGATCCTACATGACTTTCGCGCGGTCCCATCAAAGTTTGGCGCGATCTACATGACTTTCGCGCGGTCCCATCAAAGTTTGGCGCGATCCTACATGACTTTCGCGCGGTCCCGCCAAGGTTTGGCGCGGGAATACATAACTTTCGCGCGGTCCCATCAAAGTATGGCGCGGGAATACATAACTTTCGCGCGGTCCCATCAAAGTTTGGCGCGATCCTACATGACTTTCGCGCGGTCCCTCCAAAGTTTGGCGCGATCACACTTAACGTGGCCCCGCAATCTTACACGATCCACAACTCCTCTCTGAATAAACCAAAAACACTGCACCAAAAGTCAGCAAGCTAACTTTTAATGCAGTGTTTCATCAAATCACAATATTACTCTCTTTCGCCTTCTCCATAAACTTATCACTCGATTTATTGAAGGTTTTCTTCAAACCGATACCGACAACTAAAGCAAGAACAAAGTACATGCCTAAATACAAAATCTGCTTCCATGCTACTTCCCAGAGAATACCGCCAATTGCTTCACGCAATAAGGTGATCGCATGGGTAAATGGCATGAATGCTGAAATCTTTTGGAAGAATTCGGGTGCCATTTGAATGGGGAATGTACCACCTGACGCTCCAAGTTGCATAACCATTAAAATAATCGCCATGACTTTACCTGTGTTACCGAATACGGATACTAGCGTGTAAACAATCGTAACGAACACTACACTCACTAAAATACCAAACAAGACATAAGGTAGCTTGTTTACGACATACGTATTCATGATGAATAGTTCACCTAACGTGACGATGAGTGATTGAATCGCCCCAATCCCGGCAAAGATGATCAACCGGCCTAGATATGTTTGGTACGTTTTGAATCGTGATTTCTCTCGAATATCTACCTTCAACGTGGACACCATAAGCAACGCGCCTACCCATAATGACAGTGTCGTATAGAATGGACTCATTGCAGAGCCGTAGTTCGGAATCGGATATAGCTGATGTTCATCCAACACAACAGGATCCGCCAAAAACTTGCTGACGCCAACAGGATCGGTTGCGAGAACTTCGAGCAACTTGTCTAAGTCACCGTCTTTTTCTAACCCCCGAATTTTCTCTGCCATTGTCTCAATCATTTCCCGTGCTTCAGGGAAGTGTTTATCGGCCTTCGCAAGATCTTCTCTGCCTATAGCCACACCAGCTTCTGCCTTACGAAGCGCATCGCGTAGGCGTGGAATACGGCCGTTCACTTCATCAAGAACGTCGGACACGTCATAAAGTGCATTCGTCGCATCCCGCATGACAGATTTATATTTCCTAGAAAGATCGCTAGTAACGAA
>NZ_JAPMIW010000017.1:37365-61671 GCF_033088395.1 Sporosarcina sp. GW1-11
ATCGATTTCAGCTAAATGTTTCTTACCGTCCACTTTTGAATCGTTAATGCGTCCAATCAACCCATCAATTGATGTCTGCGTAGAAGTCAAACTCCCTTGAATCGTTTTGATTTTCTCAATTTCACTCGAAAGTTTATCCGAATGAATAAAATTCTGAAGATCCGTCAGTCCACTAGTGATAGAACCAATCGCTGAAAGTCCATTATCAATTCGACCGACCATCGTTTCTAACGCTTCAATTGTACGTTCTGGATTCTCGGCTGTTTCAAGTAACGTTTTCAGCTTTTCATCAATATCTGTTTTCGATACTTGTAGTTCATTGAATCGATCACGTAATCCTTGATCGAATGACTTCAATTGCTCAATCGCTTGATTCAACGCATTTTGGCTATTTTGGTCAAATTGGTTTCTCACATCGACAATACGTTGTTGAGTAGCTTCCAACTGACTTTTAAGTTGATTCAGCAAATCGAGACTCGGCTTTTCTCCTTTATCGATTGCTGCTTGAATACCATTAATGACTTGATTAGTTTTTTCTAGTTGCGTCTTTAATGCGACGAATTTCTGTTCAAGTCCTGCAATTTTATCACTACCCGTTAATTTACCAGCGGCTTCTAGTACCGAAATTACATTATCCACTTTACCCAACTGCCCCACAATAGCAGACGACATGCTGTCTAGTTCATTTTGGATTCCACTGAAGTCTAGTGATTCGCGCTTATCGATCAACCGTTGCGCCGCTTGCAATGCTTTGTTATTTACTTCGGTCGCCCGGTCTAATAATCCTGTCGTATTACTAGAAAGCTCCTGCAATTGCTTCATCAGCTTTTCGGTCTGTGGATACAGTACATGTTGATAACTATCTTGTATGCGATCCATATCCTGAGCCAGTTTATCTGACAATTCCTGCGTTTGTATAATCAAATCGGCCGCTGGATTCTTACCGTTCTGTAAATCTGCAATGAGCGTCTGTAAATTCTTTTTCAAGCGGCCCAAATCTGCTACGCTATCACTTAATGAAGCTTGCAAGTCTTTAATATTGTTTGAGTTCTTCAAACGTTGATCTTGTTTCTTCAAAAATTCATAAATCTCATCTAGGCGTGCATTCGTGTCTTCTAGCTTCCCTTGTTTATCACGCAGGGAATTAGTGATTCGATCTACATCTTCACCCTTCCCCGCCAGCTCATTCGTCAAATCTGGCACTTTACGAAAAGCCGTTTGGGCACTTTCAAGATTTGACGTAATCGCGTGTAACGTATTGTCCACGGTCTTTTCATTCTGTTGTAACTTCGCGATCAGCCGTGCATTGAGCTTTTTGGCATTCGCATGAACGGCATCCACATCGTCAAGCACGACATCTACTCGATCAATGGACGAGTCCGCGAAATTCAATCCTTTGTCTACTAACTGTAACTTCGAATAAATATCTGGAATATCCTCTTCCAGTTTATAGATGATGTCGCGCAACCTTTCGATACTAGCACGATTGCCTTGCAATTCTACTCCCAAATTATTGAAGACTTTGATCACTGCCTGATTTGCTTCTTCGACAAATGTTTTATCAATATTTTCAACAATCGCAGAAGCTCCCTTACCTGCTACTTTCGGGGAAATCGCGTTAATCTTTTCATTAATATAATAATCTAACCGAGGTTGTTTAATATCATCCGTAACTACGCTGCTCAAATTCTCCGAAAAGTCTTCAGGAATAATGATTGCCGCGTAATAATCGCCGTGCTTAACCCCTTTAATCGCTTCATCTTTCGTCACGAACTGCCAGCCTAAGTCATCATTTTTGGTCAGCGAGACGATGACTTCATCTCCAACGTTAAACTCTTTGTTCTCAATCGTCGCTCCATTATCTTCACTGACAATCGCGACTGACACCCCTGTTGTATTCGAATAAGGATCCCAAGAGGCAAGTATATTTAGCCATGCGTAAAGAGACGGAAGAAATGCGATCGCTGCGATGACAATCAATGCTGCTTTATTCTTCATAATATTACGGATATCCCGTTTGACGATAAACCATATTTTATTCATCTATGAACTAACCTCACTTCAAAATCACACTAATAGACTGGAGAAAATCGTATCATTTAGAACGTCTGTAATCTGTTCTTCCGTCAGCTGCTCATCATGTGTTCTATTCCAATCGACGACTAATGCTAGATACGATTTGTATAAAAGATAAGCAATCAACTCACTATTACATGGTTTCAGCTCACCTTTCGCTACCCCACGGTCGATTTTACTAGCAATATATTTTAAAATTTCCTGCTCGATTGTCTTTAATACTTCTCCGACAGCAGGCGTCCGCAACTCTTTTTCTTCTTGAATTAGCTTGATGAATAATTGATGGGTCTCTCGGAATTTCAATACTTGCATAATCCGAGCGTGTGCATTCTCCTGAAAAGAAGCTCCTACTACCACACTTCTTTCGGAAACATCCTTCATTTCCTCAACCATCTTCCAAACAATCGAATGAAATAATTCTTCTTTCGTAGCAAAGAATGTATAAATCGTTCCTTTGCCCACGTTCGCAATCTTTGCCACTTGATCCATCGTTGTCGCTTTATAGCCAAACATCGTAAACGACTTTTCAGCCGCTAACATGATTTCTTCTCTACGATTCATCATGACACCTCTTTCGAAATTGACTGAAATACCGTTTCAGTCTTGCGGTCATTATATTACATAGTTTTATAGGGGATTGCAAGTGTTTGTGAAGCAACCCATGAAAAAAACACCCTCTACAAGATCGTAATGTAGAGGGTGTAAGTCATTCTATTACTTCACTGTAAACGGCATTAACACAGACATTTTTAACGAAGTACCATTCTGATCTTTTAAATTATCCATGATCATCAAATGATACTTTCCTGTTGAATATCCATCATTAGGGGGGGTTACGACAATATACTCACCATCATTTTCCACAGTTAGCTTTACGGTAACCGGGAATCCTTTTTTATCTGTCAAGAATATCGAAGACTTTAAAGTAGTAGAATCTACGGGTTTCGATAGCTTGATTGTCCACACTTTATCTTTACCCACAGCTTCTGGTTTCTCTATAATTTCTCCCCAGTCCCCAGGCGGTGTTTGCGCAACTTCATCATCTGATTCATCGGTTGCTGTTGAGAACGTAGTGCTTTTTCCTGTTGCTAGTTCCTGACCTGCATAATCTTTCAGTTCTTTTTTCACTACTACATTATAAAGTGTTCCTGCTGCCAATGAAGCATCTGGTGTCCAGTTCACTTCTTTTGAAAGCTTTACTGTCTCATCTTCTTCATAATAACCAGATTGTCCTGCTACTTCTTTGTAGCCATTCCAATGTTGTAGAGTAAATGTTCCTTTCACAATTTCTTTCGTTTTCGAATGTACGACTTGGATATATTGCGATAGATCCTTTTCCAAGACCGGTCTATCAAAAATGACTTTAACAGCCTTTTCATTTGCTTCAAGTGTCATTACGCTTGCGGCTGTAGTCGCTTTGAGTGGGATATTTAAATCCATTTCTGGCGGTGGGACGGTCACTGTTCTACTGATATATGGCACGTATCCTTGTTTTGAGAACTTCACACGCCAATCCCCTGCAGGAACATCCCAACCATATCGACCTTCACTATCTGTTTTTTGAGGATTAATTTGACCGAACATTTCTGCATTCCATTGACTCCATACGTTGTCTTTCTTCTCTTCTACGACTGCTTCTACATCTGTTAATCTATTTTCCATACTACCTTCAAATACATAGCCGGATGGGTCGATTAACACGATGACCTGCATCAATGGCAACGTAATCGACTGACCATTCTTTGTGAATTCTACTTCTATTAACTGATCGCCATAAGACAACCAATCACCTTTGATTGTTGCGTTATATCCAGCAGTCGTTTTACTTAAAGGATAGACACGATCCATGAACTTTAGTTTCGCTTGATCGATATCCTGATTAAATTGTAAACGGACATCGATTGGATCTGCCGGAATACTTCTGTATGGATTGACGAAGACGCCAGCCGAAGCTATTCCAGTGTACGGATTTAGTTTGATATTTTTATTGTAGCTTGCATCAATACTTGCGCTTGTAATTTTCGGCACTGAAGCATCCAGCATCACAATAATTTCTTCAGATTTATATACTTGGTTATTCTCTTCCACTACCGCATGTAATGGAAATGACCTTTTTTCTGCTACATCCCCTACTAATTTAACATCTGTATACCAAAGTCTTGAATTCGCGACTGTTTCCGCAAGCAAAAGATCCTCATTATAGATCTTTACTGTAGCTCCTGGCTTTGCTTTTCCGTACACTTTGAAATCTAGAGTTGATGTTACTTGTGGTGCTTCTAATGTAACGAATAAGACATTTGTTGTGACAGCTGATGTCCAAGACGTCACACCATTTTCAATTACACGCCCCGAAGTACTTATTGCAGGAACCGTAACATTCTTCACTTTCGCGCTAAACGATAGTCTTCCCTGTTTTCCAGGTTTCACATTTTGAATAGTAACTTGTCCGGCGCTATTTAGAGAAACTTTTTTACCATCTAATCGTACAGACTGCGGATCTAGTTCCAGTTCGTTTGGAATCGTCACAGCCAACTGCGCTTGATTAGCCTGTACTTGACCATTATTTCGGTAATTCAAGCGATAGTTAATCACCTTTCCTGGTATCGCTGTTTCGTCCGATGCGACAAAGCTATTTCCGACCCCCGTAAAGTTTCCTTTTTGAGGTTTTTGCATGATGAACTGATACGGCTCTGGCTTTGGTGTAACATTTGATTGGACCAAAGCTACATGAACACCAGAATAATCCGTGATGCGTAGAGTATAGTTCTGATCTTGAACGTTTCGAATGTAAAAGTAACCATCCGAATCTGTATAACTCCAACCATAGTGGGTAGAACTTTCTAGTGAGACGTCAGCGTTTTTAACAGGTGTCTTTCCATCTGCCGCCATCACGCGTCCTTGTACATATTTTTCTTTCTGCATATATATCGTTCCTACATCGTAGACATCGTTAGCAGGAATATTTAATTTCATTTTAAAATTTTCATAACCAGGGAAATACGCTTGCAACTCCCCGTTTCCTTTAGTTACTCCAGTTACATCAAAGAAACCACCTGAACCGGATTGTGTGTATTTTGTGGGATATTGATTCAGTGTATTCCATGTTTGTGCATAAACATTTGCACCAATCAACGGATTTACTTGCGCATCCGTCACTCTACCCGTAATGCGTACACCTTTTTCAAGTGTAACTGCAATTGTAGATGTATTCGCAGTGATTTGTATTGGTTGAGCGTTATAGTCAACAAATTTGCTACTATAAACACTTAAATGATAGTCATCCGCAAACGGGACATTCTGTATTAGAAATTTTCCATTCACAATTTTAGGGTTGTATTGATAAAAACTTCCTTGTTGCCAATTCGATTGGACCCTAGCATTGTAACTATATAAACTAATCGATTGTACTGCGTCAATTAACTCCTGTGAATTTCCCTCAAATGAAATCTCCACGTTTACAGTCTGCTTGCAGTTCATCGGATCATGTTGGACATTCACTTGATGATTTTTAAGATCTTGTAATGCCCACTCAGAACTTTCACAAGCTAACTTATTTGCACGGAAGTCTATCCATATCAATGCAGGATAATATTTAGAACTGATAAAATGAGCACTCGTTAATTGATTGTTATTTAAATTTAGTTCTCTAAGTTTTCCAAAGTATAATTGATTTTTCACTTGAGATATTAGATTATCTCCCGCGTATAGTTCTTCCAAGTCTCTCAGCTGCGCTAATGAATCAATAGTTGAAATACCTGTATTGTTTAAATCTAAAGTACGCAATGAATTCATAGACGAAAGATATGAAATTGCTTGGTTACCCAACTTATTATTAGCTAGTAGTAATATCTCTAATTTAGGTAATTTCTCGATTAATGCTAGCTGATTGCCTAGTAACTGATTACTTTCTAGATCGAGTGTTTGTAAGTTTAACGCATACTCTAGTCCCGTTAAATCGTCAATTTGTCTGAATGACGCATCTAGATTGACTAACTCTAGCATATCCGCTTCTGTAATATTAGCATCTGTTTGTTTACCCAACTCTTCTAAAATTGCACCTTTCAGCGCAGAGTTAGGGATTTCCACATTTTTTTGAGAACCAATACTAAAAGCTTTTTCTTCAATAAAGTTATTATTAGAATCATAAACGGCTAGCACACCACGCGATAAATCTTCTGCAATAAATTCTTCAAAAGAAGTCTTTCCTGCTGCAATTGGGATAGCGTATACATTTTTCCCTAAGAATAGTTTCGCTGAGAATACATTGCTGCCTACTTCAGCATCTACTTTATAGTAATAATAATCACCTTTGTCATGTCGCTTGTCCGCTGTAATATGCGAAATATATTTTTCAGTAATAGGTGGTACATATATACTTGTTGCACTTGCTTCCTTCATCCACAAACTTCCTGCCGATAAAGGTATGTACATTAACAGTAATGCTGCCATGAACATGGTTATGGTTTTCTGGATCATCGTATATTTCTTCATTTTTTCCCTCCTCTATCGTTTTAAATAGTCGTGACCTTAGTAGCGCATTCTAATTCATATACATATACTTACTTACACGACTACTTTAGTACAATACTACTAAACAGTCAATAGAGTCTGGGTAGCGATCCTGTAAGATTACTACTATAGAAAAGACCGCCACAAAAGTCATATTCAATGACTTTTCGTGACAGTCTTTATGATTTATTCGACCAGAAATATTTTACGAATAGGTTCTTTCAGTATTTTACCACTCGCTGACTTTACGCCGGCAATTGTTATATAATACAGTTCACCTTTTGTGTAACCTTCAGCTGGCTTAATCTTTAATGATTTTCCATCCTCGCTAATTTCTAAAGCAGCTCCGACAATTTCTCCTGCCGCATTTCGAACGTCTACTTTATTCAAGTTTTCAGGATTATCCATTAAGGGCGCTGAAAACTTTACTTCCCATTCTTTCGTAGGTTCGGTTTTACCATCGGGTTTCAAATAAGTATACGGTTGATCATTATCAAGCACGACTACTTTAGGTTCTCCTGGTGGTAGTTCGATTCCTTCCAAGGCATCCATTTCTTCCCCCGTTTGGCCGATTTGAACAATCACAAACCCGCCGACTACTTCTATTTTTTCAATTTTTGCAGGTTGCAGTTCACCAGATTCTTCGTCTTTCACCTGTATATGAAGCTTGCCATCTGTAATAGTTGCTTCTACTTTTTCAGGCGCTTTGATTGGTGGTTCTGGTTTTGGATCCGGCTTTGGATCCGGCTTTGGATCTGGCTTTGGATCCGGCTTTGGATCTGGTTTTGGCGTTGGGTCAGGAGTTGGTGTAGGATTCGGATTCCAATTATCCCCTAAGTCTGCCCCTAAGTTCGTTGTATACTGCCAACGTAAAACATCGCCCTTCTTTAAATCATAGATTCCAGCACTGTATTGAGGGAATTGTCCATTTACTGAATACATCCAGCCACTTTGAGGACCACCATCAAATTCACCTAAATTATTAATACTTTTCACGTATACGGTTGGACCTACACCACTGAAATTCATTGGAATTGAACGACTTTCTAGTACACGTTTTAGTGCAGTAAATGCCGTATCTCCCGATCGAATTTCAATCTGTTTTGGACTGACAATGTCACCCATACCCATTGTCCGTGCTTCTACAGAAAATGTGATATAGGCTGGATCAGCTGGTGGTGTAGTTGTTTCTGGCTTTATAATTGATTCGTTATATAGTGTAACTGCTTGTTGCAAATTACTAATTGCTACAGTTACTTGTTGCTGATCTACTTGTCCATCTGCTTCGACTGTTTTGGCTGTTGTGATAGCTTGTTGTAATGCATCACGAGAAACTTTTTTGTATGTTCCCGCCGTTGTTCCTTCTTGTGTTGTCGCTAATCTTTCTTCTGCTGTTTTGATTATTGATGTTAACTGTGCTTTATCCACTATTGGTTCAACGGGTTCAGTTGGTTCCGTCTCTTCAACTTGTGAAAATTGCTGCCATACGGATTGACCTGTTTTGATTTCGTATAAAGCGATTAATGATTGTTCAACCGCTTTCGTATTAACCCATTTGTCGGCAGGCAACGTATATGCAAATGCACCGTTCTCCATCTGAAATTTGCTTAATGCGTCCAATGGAGTAATTCCATCTTTTTGCCACTCCACAGATGTTACGTCTTCTCCAATTGCTACAAGTCCTGAGATTACAGTAGCAATACTATTAGAGTTTTCTGTTCCCCAAGAACCCCAACCTGCAGTATCCAATTGCTGATTTTTCAATACAGCTTTTGCGCGCTCAATCGCCGTGTGTACTGCACTATCGTCTTGATAATTGGCAAGTGCTAATAAAACCATACCTGTCATATCTGGATCAGCTGTGTCGTTTGCATTTGGAGAAAATGCAAATCCACCATCAGTTTTTTCTTGTTTCAACAGATGATCTAGCGCTTTTGTTTTCGCTTCCGCGTTCCACGTTCCAACATCTTGCTTGCGCTTTTCTCCCGTATCCAAAGCAAGCATTGCCCATGCGTGTTTATTTATGCCACCGATTGACCCATCTTCCTTCTGTTGTGCAGCCAATTCAGCGTACAGATTCCGCTCAGTTTCCCATGCAGCAGAAGGGTCTTTTCCAGCTGCTAGTAAGCCGAAAATATAACGGATATGATCAGTGTCTGACTCATTTGCCAGTAAACCGGGATCTGTTTCAATCCAATCAGGTAATTGTGCTGTACCATCTGTTAATTGTGAACTAGATGCATTTAATGCGACTAGTTCAGTCCAACTAATTTGAGGTAGCCCCCATCTGAAATTCGCCTGATCATAGCGTCCTTCTTCATAAAAATGTAACGTATCTTCAATCATTTCCTCTACATTGCGAACATTTACCGGTGCTTTTGGCGTGATCTTTATAGCCGTTTCACCAGCACTCACTATTGCTTTTGAAAGTACGTTAATTGAGATTTCTTCAACTGGTACTTGACCTTGTACATGTAGAATCACCGCTTGATTATTTACCGTTTCTACGGAATCGATTACTAAATCTGTCTGATCAATAACCCAGCTATCCACCTCAAGAGCCGCATCCGTAAACGTATCACCTTTAAGCTTAATTTCGATTGTTGGATCTACAGTTCCGCTAGTCAACTCAACGCTCGAACTGATTTCGGCATTGCGTTTGTAATATAAGTGAACTTTATCATTTGAAGAGAGTTCGTCTTCAAGTGATTGAATCGCTTGATCATTTACTGACACAACCCAAGAGTCAGAACCACCTAAGCTGCCATTTTTTTCTTCATTAACTGATACAATACTGCCGAGCTTCGTATCGAGCTCATAAGCTATATTTTGTTCTGTCAAAATATTTTCTATAAGTTGTTTTACCGTAGTTCCTGGTTCAAACGACACTTCAGATTCGGCAACTACAACTTTAGTTACTCCATCAATTGCTAACGTTGCCTTTTGTGTAACTGGTTCTGGCTTCGGATCATTCGCAATGCGATTCCAAACCGAGTTTCCTGCTGTCATGTCAGCTAAAGCTAACAATGCTTGTTCTGTTGCCATCAAATTAGTTGAAGGAAAGTCGCTTTTCCACATAAACGATCCGTCATCTTTTTGGAATCCTTTTAATGCATCAAGTACTGTATTTCCTTCTACATGCCATTTTTCCGCTAGTACATCTTCTTTTACTGCCACAAGACCCCAAATTGCTGTAGATAATGAATTGGAATTATCGCCACTTCCCCATGGACCTGCTGAGTTAAATCCGCCATTGCTTAAATCAGATTGTCTAGCTTTTAATAACCCTTTTGCTTTATCAATCGCAGCGTCTACATCACTTGTTCCTTGATAAGTAGACAATGCTAGCAACGCCATACCTGTTAAGTCAGGATCAGATTCGGTCCCACTTAACGCATATCCACCATCAGTATTTTGTTTGCTTAGTAAATAATTTAATGCTTTTTGTTTCTTTTCTGCATTCCACTCGCCTAAATCAGCACCTAGACGTTCACCTGTGTCCATTGCAAGTAATGCCCACATATGTTTATTGATTCCGCCGATTGCGCCTGTTTCTAGGTTTTGTTGAGTTGCTAATTCTGCATAGAGATTACGATTCGTTTCCCATGCTTTTGCAGGATCTTCATTCATCGCAAGTAATCCGAAGATATAGCGAATGTGTTCCGTGCCCCCATTATTAGGCTGAAGATTAGCTGGAGCTGTTTTCTGCCATGTTGGTAATTTCCACACGCCATCCGTTAGGTTTTCACCTGCAGCGTATAGTCCAACTAGTGTCTGCCACGAATCTACTGTCGAGTCTTTAGTTTTGTAAAACTGAACGACTTCTTCTAGCATTTGTTCTGCTGAAGGTGGTTCTACTGGTTCTGGTTCTGGTTCTGGTTCTAGTTTAGGTTCGTTAAAGATTCGATTCCAAACAGAATTTCCAGCTTTCATATCTGCTAATGCTAGTAATATTTGTTCTGTTGCCATTAAGTTTGTTTTTGGTTGAGTGGTCTTCCACATATATGAACCGTCTTCTAACTGGAAATCATTTAACGCATCTAGTACTGTCTTACTTTCTACCTGCCAAGCATCTGCCATGACGTCCTGCCCTACTGCCACAAGACCCCAAACCGCTACGGCTAAGGAGTTGGAATTATCGCCACTTCCCCATGGACCTGCTGAGTTAAATCCGCCACTATCCAAATTTAACTGTCTAGCTTTTAATAATTTCTTCGCCTTTTCAATCGCAACATCTACTGCGCTCGTCCCTTGATAATTAGACAACGCAAGTAATGCCATACCTGTCAAATCCGTATCCGAAACTGTCCCACCTAAAGCGTATCCACCATCTGTCTTTTGTTGATCAAGTAAATAGTCCAGCGCTTTTTGTTTCGTTTCCGAATTCCACTTCCCTAAGTCGGCACCTAGACGTTCACCTGTGTCCATTGCAAGCATAGCCCACATATGTTTATTGATTCCGCCGATTGCTCCTGTTTCCAGGTTTTGTTGAGTTGCTAATTCTGCATAGAGATTACGCTTCGTTTCCCATGCTTTTGCAGGGTCTTCATTCATCGCAAGTAATCCGAAGATATAGCGAATGTGTTCTGTGCCATGATGTGTTTCGTTAAGGCCAGCCGGCTCTTCTGTTTGCCATTCGGGTAAAATCCACTGACCATCCGTTAGGTCTTCACCGGCAGCATATAGTCCAACCAATGTCTGCCAAGAATCAATTTTCTGATTCCGATTCTTATAAAACTGGACGGTTTTCGCCAATAGCTCATCCACAGAATAACGATCTTCAGCGGGTAATTCTTCTCCACCTGATTGTTCTGTTTGCCCTGTATCAGGACTCACTGCTTGTACCGCTGGAGTTAAAAACGACAATACCAGCAGTAAACTCAATAACACCGAAAACCATTTTCTCACCAAATGATAATTCCCCAACTATTCCTACCTCCTATTTTTCTCCGTAATAAAAACCCTCACCTCCGGAAAGAGACAAGGGCATATGTATGCGTGTATAAACTACTACCACAAAAACATGCGTACCTTTTTCCGGAAGGCAGTTAGCATTGTATCTTGGCAAGTCTCCTGACTTATGGATACAAACACAACTTCAACCTTCCCAGTAATACACCAGTGGTTTTCTGAAGTTACTTTCCATTTACAGTGGCCGGACCGTTCAGGATTTTCACCTGATTCCTTTTTCAACTTTGCAGATTAGGCAAAGTACCAAAATACGCTATGAAACTATATTTAATGATAGAGAATAGATTTGTAAAATGCAATAGCAAAAAGCTTTACTAACGGATTTCACTATTCTATTTACTGATTAAGAGCTTTAGTGATTACAAAAAAAGCTGCCCTCACAAGTCGAAACTTGTCAGACAGCTCTCTATTTATTATTGCTAGGAAGAAAAGTATGACGCGTCACTAATTAATTCAGTACATACATTTTTGTTTCTAGTTTTTTATAAATGGTAGTAGTCGTCATTGTAATCACATGAATATATTTTTCAGGAACTGCTACCCGAATAGAATTCAGTCTATTCTCGTTAATCCATTCTGTTAGGTTACCCCACTCATCTGCAAATGAAGTAAGTTCATTTATATTAATCGCTGGTACTCTTACAGTGATCAAATGATCGCATAGTTTGGTGTTGCAGGTATAGAGATTAGTAACGTATTTCCAACTATTTTGAACGTGCCTTTGTCTAGGCAGGAAGCAAAATCCTTCTCCACTTTTTCACATGACAATTTGCCAATGCTCTACATTTCTCTCCCTATTTATTTTCATTAAAAACTGCTTAATTCAAAGGTAATACTTGTTACGTAGTTAGACCTTTGCATCTACTTCTGAACTTTTACTACTATCGGTATAGCTATTCATTTATTTAGCTTATTTTCCTATTCTTCATCATTTAACATCTAACGCATCTTGACTACTAGCCTATACTATGCAACGATAAGTGATGATACACACTAGGGGTGCTTTTGCTGAGAGAGGCCGTTGCCTTAACCCTTTAACCTGCACTAGATAATGCTAGCGAAGGGAAGTGGACATATAGACGGTTTAGGCCGGATTATGTAACCTCTTCGCAAAAAGAAGTGGTCTTTTTTGCGTTGATGATTTTAAGAAAAGTGAAGTGATTACTACATGAGAAAGACGGTACTCGCATTTGATAACGTTTCGTTTCATTACCAAGCGGCTAAGGCATCGCTTCCAGTAGCTATTTTAGATCAGCTCAATTTACAAGTACGTGAAGGTGAATTTGTTAGCATTATCGGTCCAAGTGGTTACGGTAAAAGTACACTTTTCCGGCTCATTACAGGTCTGGAAAATCCAGACGGCGGAGAAATTCTTTTAAATGGTGAAGCTAGGGACAATCGTTTAGGTCAAGTCGGCTATATGCCGCAGCAAGATTTATTAATGCCATGGCGAACGATTTTAGAAAATGTCAGACTTCCTCTTGAAATTCAAGAAAAAAAACAAGCCCATGCACGAATTATCGAATTGCTTGCGGATTTTGGATTGGCTGGAGTAGAAAACACCTATCCCGCGAACTTGTCGGGCGGCATGCGTCAGCGTGTGTCATTTTTGCGTACAGTTCTTACCGGATCGAATGTTTTGCTATTGGACGAGCCTTTTAGTGCACTTGACGCCATTACGCGATTGACGATGCAGGACTGGTTAGTCGATCAATGGCAGAAATTCGATAAGACGATTTTATTCATCACGCATGATATTGACGAAGCGCTATTTTTATCTGATCGTATTTTCGTGTTAGCCGAGAAACCCGTACAAACGATTCGTGAAATCGTCGTACCACTCGATCGACCGCGCACGATGCGGAACTTGGCACAACCAGAAATGATTGAGCTGAAAGAACGGTTAATTTCGGAGCTTCGTTCGGAGGCGTCTCTATGAAAAAACTTTTATCGTATACTTGGTCCGTCGCATTCATCACCGTCTTGCTAGTTATTTGGGAAATTGGTGCACGTCTTTATGACAAAAGCTTTCTCTTTCCATCGCCATCCGCCATTCTGTTGAAACTGTGGGAACTAAAAGCCGAGCTGTTTATCCATCACTTACCGCCCACAGCACTAACGATTGTTATTGGGCTCACTATTTCCGTCGTCATCGGCTCGGTACTGGCAGTTTCGATGTATATGAACAAGCCCATTGAGCAGGCATTTTATCCAATTCTTATCGCATCGCAGACGATTCCGATTATCGCACTCGCACCGATTTTCGTGCTATGGCTCGGCTACAGCATTTGGAGTAAAGTGGCGGTCACCGTGCTCATTACATTTTTCCCGATCACCGTCAGTGTGTTTGACGGCTTGCGTTCATCTGACCGAAACTTGCGGGAATTAATGTTGACGATGGGTGCGTCTACAAAAGACATCTTCTTTAAATTAGATATCCCTTCCGCGCTTCCTTCATTCTTTTCAGGATTAAAAGTAGCGGTCACATTAAGCGTCATAGGCGCAGCAATCGGTGAATGGCTTGGCGCGCAGGCAGGTCTCGGCTACTTCAGCCGAAGAATGATGACACAATTTGATAGCGCAGCAGTATTCGCACCGATCGTTTTACTCTCAGCAGTAGGTATTATTTGTTTCTTATTTGTCGTATCGTTAGAAAAAATATTTTTACACTGGAGGAAACACCAATGAAAAAAAGACTTTTATTCGGTATCGCCTTTCTTCTCCTACTTCTCGCTGGTTGTACGAACAGCGCGGACACAGGCACTAAGGAAGAGACACCTACAGATGAGAAGAAAAAAGTTAGTATTATGCTTGACTGGTATCCAAACGCAGTACATAGCTATCTATACGTAGCGCAAGAAAAAGGGTTTTTTGATGAAGAAAATGTCGAATTAGATATTCAATTCCCTGCCAACCCAACCGATCCTATGAATTTAACAGCGGCAGGAAAAGTAATGCTCGGATTTTATTACCAACCAGACGTCATCTTAGCACAAGCGAATGAGCAAGTTCCCGTTAAAGCTATCGCATCGATTGTACAAGAACCACTTAATTACACTGTAATGCTAGAAGACAGTCCGATCCAGTCACCAAAAGACTTAGAAGGTAAAATAGTCGGTTATCCAGGCATTCCTTTGAATGAATCATTGATCAAAACGATGGTTACACACGACGGTGGCGATTATGAAAAAGTGAAAATGATTGATGTAGGTTTTGAACTAGAAGCATCTGTTGTTTCAAAACGAGTTGATGCAGTAACGGGTACATTTATCAATCACGAAGTTCCTGTTATGGAAAGCAAAGGCTACAAAGCACGCTACTTCAATCCAGTAGAAAACGGCGTACCAAACTATAGTGAATTAGTTCTCGTAACAAGCGACGATACATGGAAAAACGAGCAAGAAGCAATTCAATCGTTCTGGAGAGCTGCAGAAAAAGGCTACAACTTCATGAAGGAAAATCCAGAAGAAGCACTCGATATCCTTCTTAGCCATCAAGACCAAGCAAACTTCCCACTCGATAAAGCAATCGAAACGGAAAGCTTGAATGTCCTATTACCTAAAATGGAGTCAGAAACTGCGAAATTCGGAGAGCTAGACCCAACTTCTTGGGAAGAAGTACGTGATTGGTTGAAAGAAATGGAGCTAATTACGACTACTCCTGAAGTGGATGAAATGATTATGGATATCAACTCGTAATGACAAATAAAGCCGGTTACTAAACGATTTGAACATCGTTTAGTAACCGGCATTTTTCATTCGTACACTCGTATTTACTCTGGATAAATATAAAAGTTCTGTGTAACGTATGGCTTGTTCTCATTATTGAACGCAACGCCGATACCGAGCTGATAATATTTCGGACTAAGTATATTGTTGCGATGTCCAATGGAATTCATCAGACCTTCATGCGCTAGAATAGTATTCAGATAACCTTGACTAATATTTTCACCTGTCGCATTCGGTCGTAGTCCTATATTTTCTACACGCTTTGACGGATTTTCGCCTCGTAAGTTCGTATGGCTAAAATAATTGTTAAGAGCCATATCTTGACTATGTCTTCTAGCAGCCGTTGCCAAACTATCATTCTCAGTCAAGACTGGTAAGCCCGCAGCAAATCGCGCTTGATTGACTAATTCATACATTAGCTTTTCAGAGTCTTGTCTATAACGTTCGCTCGGTGTCTTATACCAATACTTTGCACGCTCCTCAACCTCTCGATTTACCCAGAAAATCGATCGCACTTTATGTTGATCATGCTGGTCAATTAGGAATGTCACGTATTTTCCGTCGATTAAATAGGTCAGCTTCAACTCTTGTTCACTAATAATATATTTAGTTCGATCTTTCATAATGAAAGTTAAAGGTTCGCCGTGTTTTTGAATAATTTGATTACGTGTATTACCAATATTACCTGGGAATTCATAGCCATTATTTGCAGTCGTCGTATACCCAGCCACAATGTTTCCATCTTTCATTCCGTCTAACCGAAATTGACTGTAGTCTCCTTTTGTATACTTCCAATCAAAGTCGTAATTGCTTTCGAATGTATAAGTCATGTTAAGCGGGGGTTCATTCGTTTTAATAACATCAAACTTCATCCGTACATCGTTCTTCAATGAAACAAAGTGTGCATTTTGCAAACCTTTCTTAATCGTCAAGTAGTGCGTACCTTCATCCCACTTTCCAATCGGTGTAATACGCAACTTCTTCAGCGAAGTAGGATCCACTTTCGCTGTAAAAGAAGTCAC
Source organism: Sporosarcina sp. GW1-11 (assembly GCF_033088395.1). NCBI lineage: Bacteria > Bacillati > Bacillota > Bacilli > Caryophanales > Caryophanaceae > Sporosarcina > Sporosarcina sp. GW1-11. The sequence goes on from NZ_JAPMIW010000017.1 coordinate 53,672, forward strand.
GCGATCTGTACCGTCTGGCTTACGTGAAACTTGGATATCTTGACTATAATCCTTCCCCGCTTGGAGCTCTTGGTTAAAGTTAATCGTGAATACCTTATCTTGTTCGACAGACATTGCAGGAAAATCCCCTACAAACTCGATTGGCGCTTGCCCACCTATGACGTTCACTGCTGTGCTTGCAGTCAATCCACCATCTCTTGTCCGCACAGTAATTACCGTATATCCCGCTTGTTTCCCCGTAATAATTCCATCTTCATCAACTTCAGCAACTGCTGGATTCGATGATGTCCATGTGACAGATTGATCTGCCGCATCTACTGGCAAAACCTTTTCAAATAGCGCGCTCTTAGGGTGATTCGTCTTCGTTGCCACTTTTATTCGCGCTTCCTTCGTTGTCGTGTTACTTGCATAACGAATGGTTGCCGTTCCTTTAGCAATTGCCCGCACCGTACCATTCGCATCGACCGTAGCAACTTGCGGATTCGATGACGTCAACTTCGCACCCGATTCGACTCGAGGTAGGAATAAACTTGTTTCGCCAACTATCATGAATGCATTATCAAATGCGAAATTTGGTGTCGGCTCTTCATTAGTAGCCGATTGATTTCTTTTATGATCCAAATCTAATGTCAACTTTTGCCTATCAAGTTCCACACGTTGTACCCGAACGACTGAAGCCGCAAGTGCGTTATTCAGTCGTTCTAGGTTCAGTAATCCCGCACCAAAGTGTGAGTCCCTCCCTGGAACCCCCAAATCTATTGCAGTGTTTTCCAATAACTGCTTGATTTGTTTCGGCGTGTAGTCTGGCTGTATAGATTTAATAAGCCCTGCTGCACCCGCAACGATCGGTGAAGAAAATGATGTCCCATTCATGGATTTATAGCTATTCGATAATCCAGTTGTATAAATACCTGTGCCTGGTGCAACCAAACTAACATACGAATTATAATTTGAAAAAGTAGAGCGTCTATTTTGACTATCCGTTGCACCAACAGAAATTACATTTTCATATGAAGCGGGATAACTGATTGGATTACCCTCCTCAGCTTCATTACCAGCAGAGGCTACAACGGAAATACCTGCCTGAATTGCACGCTGTATCGCCGCGTTTTCAGCAGTAGAACTTTCATCACTACCTAGACTTAAGTTAATAACATCCGCTTTGTTCTCAATAGCGTAATCAATAGCTCTGATGGTGTCTGAAACATAACTAGTACCTGTTATATGAGAGACTTTCAACGGTAGAATTTTGACGTTATAAGGGCCTGCAATGCCTGTAATCCCTTTATTATTACTATAGGTGGCTGCTAGAACACCTGCTACACTCGTTCCGTGCCCATTCACATCTTCAACATTTGTATTATCCCCGTGAAAATTATAGCCTCCCGGTTGAATACGCCCTTGTAGATCTTCATGCTTAGTAGCGATACCTGAGTCGATGACCGCCACGACGATACTTTTCTTTTGTTGATTGACCCTTGTCCAAATTGATTCGGGGCGAAGTGTTTGAATCCACCATTGCGTTGTTAACCATGGATCATTAGTAGAAACATGTAAGTAACGCTCGTAGTTTGGTTCTACGGTTAATACGCCCGGTTCATTTTGTAATTGTTTTGTAATCTCTTGAATATCCACATCTTCCGCAATACTCCATAGCTCTACATTCGGCGCTATTTTCTCAATCGTTTCAACTCCGTCTATAGATGGTTCTTCAGTCAATGAATGATGAACATTGGCATACTCGATTAATAGCTCCGTTTCTTTTGACGCGTCTTGCGCTTGGACTTGTATAGATGAAAAACACCATACAGTAAACATGATCAATAAAAAAGCTAGTATATGGTTCCTTTTTACTTTCATAAGTCTCCCTCTTTCTAGTTATCGAATAGTATCATCTTAGCACAACCTACTAGTTTTATAGACCCATGTTATCGGTCTTTTAGTACCTATGTTTATTGATTAACCATACAAAAAACCTCTACCAATCTTGCGCAAGGTAGAGGAGAATCTATCTATTCTTTACTTAATGTGCCTGTACATAGGCGCTTACTATGTTCTAACGATTCAGTCATAGTTCTCTTTACTTCACTAGACCATCCAAGTAACTCAGCCATACAATCGATCACAGGTTGTTTCCATTGATCGACCCAGTCGATATTGAAAAGCAATGCACCCGTACGTCGCCAGAAGAAGTCTACAGGTGTACAAACGAATTCTTTATGAATCGCATACCAAACTTGTGCATAGATTTCTATCGGTAAGTTGGCCCGCTCTGCGTCCGCTTTGCCGTTTTGGATAACCCCATATAACTCATCCACGTTAGAACCGTAGTGCTTCACTAATGCACTAGCGGTTTCTTCAGATAACCCTAACTCTTTACCTTCTTGTATTTTCGCTTGAATGAAGCTTTCAAACCCTTTGGAGCCACCTACATGCCCCCCTGAAATCGGTAGCTTCTTCGTACGGCCGGCTGAAACTTTTAGTTTATATTGTTTTTTCCAGTCCGCAGCAATCCTATCAACAACCGTCTCTGCCATTTTGCGATAGCCTGTTAGTTTACCGCCAGCAATCGTCAGCAGACCAGAATCCGATGTCCAAATTTCATCTTTTCGGGAAATCTCCGAAGCACTTTTTCCTTCTTCTTGAATCAACGGTCTAAGTCCAGCCCAACCAGATTCAATGTGTTCTTCCGATATTTCAAGCTTCGGAAATACAAAACGAATCGCATCCAGTAAGTACTCTTTATCCGCCTGCGTGATTTCGGGTTCTATCATACTCCCTGTATAATCCGTATCCGTCGTCCCTATATACGTTTTGCCGTCACGCGGAATCGCAAGCACCATGCGGCCGTCTGGCGTATCAAAATAAATCGTATGCTCTAACGGAAACACGCTTTGATCAAATACTAAGTGAACACCCTTCGTTAAATGAAGTTGCTTTTTGTCAGGCGCTTCATCTTTTACACGTACTTCATTAACCCATGGCCCCGCCGCATTCACTACTTTCTTCGCGCGGATCACGCCTAATTTTCCCGTTAGTTGATCACTCGTCAACACACCCGCCACTTTACCGTCTTGATACATAAAGTCGGTCACTTTTGTATAATTCAAGACCGATGCCCCGTAGCGCGCAGCTTCTTTGATCACTTCAATCGTTAAGCGCGCATCATCCGAACGATACTCTACAAACTTCCCTGCACCGAGCAGACCTACCGGATTAAACTTCGGCTCCGCTTGAAGCGTCTCCATTTTCGTCAGCATACTTTTACGCTCTGACTTTTTAACCCCCGCCAACATGTCATACACCCGCAACCCGATAGAACTACTGAATTTGCCGAATGTGCCTTCTTTATAGATTGGCAACAACAGCCAAGCCGGTGTCGTCACATGCGGTCCATTTTCATAGACTACCGCACGCTCGCGCCCTGTTTGTGAGACGATTTTAAATTCGAGGTTTTTTAAATACCGTAACCCCCCGTGAATCATCTTCGTCGAACGACTCGACGTCCCAGCCGCGAAGTCTTGCATTTCTACTAATACCGTATTCAGTCCACGGCTAGCCGCATCCAGTGCAATGCCAGCTCCCGTAATGCCGCCGCCTATTACTAGCACATCAAAGTCTTCCGTTTCTATGTTTCGTAGTATGTCCTCTCGCCTGAAGCGAGACAGTTGATCAGTCATATATAGACAAGCCTCCGTATGTAAGATATTGTTTCCATAATACTACAACTAATCGGACAATGTCTAAAGCGTTTGAGGATTTGTTGGAAAGTGGATGAGAGGTCCGGGATTTCCGCTTCAGAGGGCCCTCCGGAAAGCGTCCACCCAGAGCGCAAATCCCCCTGCACTATCCCCCGTCAGCCTATCCTTCGCTCAAACCCTTTTAAATACCACGCTAAATTTACGCAAATACTTTAAATTAATTGACAACTCTGCAGTAGCATGTGATAATTTCTACATGTTTGATAGGGATTTTCTTCATTCTTTTCATAAACAACTAGAGAACTCAGCATGGTGACTCGATTCAGCTTAGCGCTAGATAAACAATTGTTTGTAAAAGACCTGTCCCTCAGTGGATTGGTCTTTTTTATACTAGAGGAGGACGTTTGAATGGGCGTATTTGCAAATGAACAAACATATACTACGTATCGTTTTTTGGAAACCGAAGATATCGTACAGTACGTAAAAAATCTCGGTTTCTTTCTTGAATCTGAGGACGTAGAAGTGATTGAAGTAAGTGACGGCAAGATCAATCACGTCTACCGCTTACGCAGCAATGACAAGACAGTAATATTTAAACAAGCCGTTCCTTATGCAAGAGTTGTCGGAGAGTCGATGCCGCTTCCACTCGATGATTGAAGCACAAGTGATGGAGCAATACGCAAAAATTATTCCTGGTAACGTTCCCGCAGTGTTGCATTTAGACGAAGTAATGGCTGTCGTTGTCATGGAAGATATGCTTCCACTTGAAGTCGGTCGCACTGCGCTAATTAATGGCAATGAATCCGCTAGTTTCGCAGCGGATGTTGGTGAATTGAGTGCGAAGACGTTGTTTTACACATCGGACTTTTATTTGGAATCACCCGTGAAAAAGAATTTGCAGGCGTCACTCGCGAATCCCGGAATGAGACAGTTGACGGAGCAATTGGTTTTTGATTGGCCGTATAGTTACCATGAAAGCAATGAATTCGAAGAAGGTATGCGCAGTAACGTGAAATTTTTGAGCCAAGATCAGCGTTTGTTACTTGAAGTAGCTCAGCTAAAACATACATTCATGACGAAATCAGACGCGCTCATTCATGGTGATCTACATAGTGGTGCCATTTTCACTGGAGAAGATCGCACAGTTATTTTTGATACAGAGTTTGCACTATTCGGCCCATTCGGTTTTGACCTTGGGCAATTCATCGCGAACCTTTTCCTAAATGGGCTCGCCTTCCCAGATTATAAAGAGAAACGTTTTGAACAAGCAAAAGAAACATGGTATGCATTTGTGGAAACGTTCGCGCATCTATGGTTGACTGAATCAAATGAACGCTACACAAAAGTAGACGGTTTCCACACGATCATTATGAAAGAAATTTTCACCGATCTCATCGGCTATACGGGATGTGAATTAGTGAGACGTGCCATCAGTATTGCGCAAATTCCAGATATGAATATGGAGCAAGACGAAGCCCGACGTATGGCGGCAAGAAAGAACGTCTTAGAACTTGGTAAGTATTTAATTATGGAACGTAAAAATATTCATTCGCTGGAACAACTGAGTCCTTGGTTCCAAGCAACGAAGTAAACACTAGAGGAGGCAGTTTAATGGGCATCACAGCGACGTATTTATTCCCGACACATCCTGATCAGGAAAAAATTGCAGAGCAACATGCACTTGGGTTGACGATTGGTTCATGGACCGACATCCCCCATTTAGAGCAAGAACAATTAAAGCATCATAAAGGTGAAGTAGTATCCGTTGTTAAAGGCGAAAAGAAAGACACGGTGACGATTTTTTATCCGTCCGCCAACGTCTCTGCCGATCTACCGGCAATCTTCACAACGGTTTACGGAAAATTATCGTTTTTCGAAGGCTATGAACTAATTGATCTACAGTTTGACGATCAATTGCTCGCACAATTCCCTGGTCCGCGTTTTGGCGTCAACGGAATACGCGAACAACTCGGCGTCTATGACCGTCCGCTATTAAAAGCAATTTTCAAAGGCGTCATGGGACGCGACCTATCCTTCTTCTCCGCTCAGCTACAAGATTTACTAGCTGGCGGTATTGATTTAATCAAGGACGATGAAATTCTTTTTGAAAATGAATTAACGCCTTTTTATAAACGAGTAACGACAGCAAAAGACATCATCAATCATCACTACGAACAAACGGGTGCACGTGCACTGTACGCGGTAAACTTATCCGGTCGTTCACATGAATTGCATGAGAAAGCGGAGCGCGCCACGGAATTAGGCGCGAGTGCATTATTATTCAACGTGCACGCTTACGGACTAGATACACTTCAATCCCTACGCGAAAACGATAACATCGGCTTACCGATTTTAGCCCACTCGGCCTTGTCCGGTGTACTCGCGGGTCAAGCAGGCGGTGGGTTCTCCTATCCCCTACTTGTTGGTAAATTAACGCGACTCGTCGGTGGCGACCTTTCATTATTCCCAAGCCCATATGGTAATGTGGCAATTTCAAGGGAAGATGCGCTAGGCATTAATGAAAAGTTAGTAGAAAACAATGGCTTTGAACAAACTTTCGCAGTACCTTCTGCAGGCATTCATCCAGGAATGGTACCTCAGTTGCTTGAAGACTTCGGTGATAATTTAGTCATCAACGCAGGTGGCGGGATTTTCGGACATCCAGACGGTCCAACTCCTGGCGCGCAAGCTTTCCGAGCAGCAATCGAAGCAAGTGTCAATAAAATCCCTTTGCCTGAAGCAGCAAAAACATCCATTCCACTGCAACACGCATTGGATCAATGGGGCGTCGTTCACGCAAAGTAAGATGGAGGCTAGACAATGAGTAATGTAGTGGTATTTTGTGACTTCGATGGCACAATTACGAAAAAAGATAATATCGTTAGCATTATGAAGCAATTCGCTTTGCCTGGTTGGGAAGAGATTACGGATCAGATTCTTAGTCAAAAGATTCCCATTCAACAAGGCGTGCGCGAGCTATTTTCATTGGTTCCGAGCGCATTGAAAGAAGAAATCATCAAATTCGTATTGCAAGATGCCGAAATTCGTGAAGGATTTAGCGACTTTGTGAAATTTACGAGAGAGCAGAACATCCCTCTTTACATTGTGAGTGGCGGAATCGATTTCTTCGTTCATCCAGTATTAGATCCATATGGTCCATTCGATCATATTTATTGTAATGAAGCGACTTTTGACGAAGAACGTATCGCGATTCATTATCCACACGCGTGCGATGAATTGTGTACGAGCCAAGGATGTGGCTGCTGTAAACCGTCTATTATGCGTAAGCTTTCAGACGAACAGCAAACGCGCATCGTCATCGGCGACTCCGTAACAGACTTTGAAGCGGCAAAACTCGCGGATGTCGTCATCGCAAGAGACTTCTTAGCTGAAACTTGTGAGAAACTAGACATTCCATTTACGCGGTTTGAAACATTTACCGATTGCATTCACATCGTAAAAGCACAATTATAAGTAGATAGGAGCGAACAACTAAATGGCTACAATTACAATTCAAGAAACAAACGAAGTGATTGAAGGACAAGAGCAAGTAGCTGACTTCCTTACACAACATGAAGTCATTTACGAACATTGGGCAATCGATCAACTGCCTACACATCTGCAAGAAAAGTTTGATCTAACAGATTCTGAAAAAGAAGAAATTCTACAATCATTCAAAAAGGAAATCGACGCTATTTCTGAACGTCGTGGCTATCAAGCAGCAGACGTCATTTCATTATCGAGTGATACACCGAATATCGAAGAAATGTTGAAAAACTTCGAGCGCGAACATCACCATACAGACGATGAAGTCCGCTTTATCGTAAGTGGGCACGGGGTGTTTGTCATTCAAGGAAAAGACGGGCGCTTTTTTGAAGTTCATTTAGATCCAGGTGATCTGATATCCGTTCCAGAGAATGTTCGTCATTACTTTACATTGGCCGCTGATCGACAAGTCGTTGCGGTGCGTATCTTCGTGACACCTGAGGGTTGGGTAGCAGTTTATTAATTGAGAGAAGACGTTTTAAAAGTTAATTTATTAACTTTTAAGGCGTCTTTTTTATTTTATTTAGCGTATTATGTAATTGGCTATGAGCGCGGGGCCGGGTTCTATGAGCGCGGGACCTACTTCTATGAGCGCGAAACTCACTTTGCCTTACACCCTGTCAAGTAGACATCTTTAGAAACCGCTCACTATTCTCTTTCCGCTTGTTTATTCCGTTGCTATTTCTATCAAAAGGGCGACTTGACATGGAGCCTCCACAGGCATGACTTCCACGTCTGGAAGCCAGCTGTTGT
>NZ_JAPMIW010000018.1:0-60096 GCF_033088395.1 Sporosarcina sp. GW1-11
CTACTTGCTTTTCCACACTAAACGAAGGCGCCTTACAAGCGGTAGGCGGAGCAATAAGACGGATAGGCGCTCTTCCTATCTGGCTTATTGTGGGAGCCATTCGCCAGCGCCGCAGTGGGTTCAGTGACGAATCACTTCACTACATACAAAAACGGATCGATATGGCTTGAACTTACTACTAGTTTGTAATGTGTCGTAGCGCGACTTTTTTACGGTACTAAAGTTAGTAAAGGTTGGTTTCCTATCATCGCTTCGGCACGTGGGGGATTGCCTCCCGCCATGAGCCAACAAGCAAAAGGCGCTAGTTGTCTCATGGCTTCGGCCGACCCCGCAGTTGTGCCTTCGCTGGTGAGTACAGTGTAGTTTTAGTAGGCTTTGGTACATAGTAAAATTCACTTTTAGACTTCAACGTACTATGCTACTTACCTTTCACCACTAAACGAAGGCGCCTTACAAGCGGTAGGCGGAGCGATGAGACAGAGAGGTGCACTTCCTTTCTGGCTCATCGCGGGAGCCATCCGCCAGCGCCGAAGTGAGTTCAGTGACGAATTACATTTCTAAATACAGAAGCGTATTGATGTGTCTTGGACTTACTACTAGTATGTAATGTGTCGTTGCTCGACTTTCTTAGGATACTGAAATTAGTGATGGTCAGCTTTCTATCACCGCTTCGGCACGTGGGGGATTGCCTCCCGCCATGAGCCAACAAGCAAAAGGCGCTAGTTGTCTCATGGCTTCGGCCGACCCCGCAGTTGTGCCTTCGCTGGTGAGTACAGTGTAGTAGGCTTTGGTACATAGTAAAATTCACTTTTTGACTTCAACGTACTATGCTACTTACCTTTCACCACTAAACGAAGGCGCCTTACAAGCGGTAGGCGGAGCGATGAGACAGAGAGGTGCACTTCCTTTCTGGCTCATCGCGGGAGCCATCCGCCAGCGCCGAAGTGCGTTCAGTGATGAATTACTTCTCTACATACAGAAATGGATTGAAATGTCTAAAACTAACTGAAACCCTGACTAAATTTCCCAATGCTGAAGTTAGTAAAGGTCAGCTTTTTATCAACGCTACTTCATCTATTCTATCCGTTACGTTTCTTCACTTCACAAGCGCAATGAAATGCTTCAAAATTCTAGCAGTCAATCCCCAAATGGTATAGTTTCCATACTCATAAAACCATTCTTCAAGCGAATGTGTACGCCACTGATATTGATCTCCATTCATAATCTTTTCGAATGGGAAGTTCGCAGGCGGCGCTGTTTCAATAGACACTAAGTGCATATACGGCTCATGCTCTAGCAACCATTTCATCGGAATTGCGAACACTTCTTCCACTTCATCTTTATTGTAGCTACGAATGATTTCATTATAATCTATGGCCGCCACAAATGGATAAACGACAAATGAAGGTGATGCAATATACGGACTTAGCTCACCGATCATTTTGACCGTTGACGGATCGATACCGAGTTCCTCTTGCGTCTCTCGTAAAGCAGCTGCCATAGGAGAAGCATCTGTCACATCGATTCGCCCACCTGGAAAGCTAATGTCTCCTGGTTGTTTTCTCATCTTAAGTGACCGAACTTCAAATAGCACATGCCACTCCCCTTCTGCTTCAACTAGAGGAATCATAACAGCTGAACGAAACGCAGTATCTTCTCCAATGAATAGTGATTTCTTTTCACATAATGTATGTTGTAGTTGATCCAGATCCATGAAAATTCCCCCGTCTTAATGTTTTGTATTTATCGTAACATTAGATGCCTGAATATTAAAGATTGCAAAAAATCCACCCTAATAATAGAGTGAATTCAGCTTAAAAAAGAATAGACGAGTAGGAAAGATACCGTTACTCTACATTCTAGTCGAATGTGTTCCACTTCCATTCACTAGTGTCTTTCCTAACGCTAGCGATTGGAATTCCAAGCTTTATTCTTGCTGTTCACTGAGTTGTTGCACGTGGACAGTGTAACGATTTGGTCTTCTATACCGACAGTTTTTCATTTCAAAACAGTCGTTCTACTTTAATAGTTACGCCCCTTTAGATGAATGATGGGAGTAATGTGATGAATTTCTTTAACTTTAATGGCATAGTGACGATGATTGATGACTTTTTTATTGGTCAAAAAAATGAAGTTGGTTGCTACAAAGTACTTACCGTTGATAATGACTATGGGGATATAGTGAACTTTATAGTGAAGCCAACTACGTATTTTGTCGATCATGTAGTAATACGTAAAAGGTGATCGGGTAACAGGTTTCTATGATGCAGATGCGCCTAGCCAAATTATCGTCATGTACTCATAGAAACTTAAATAAAGACATGCCAAATATAATTAGGAACACCCTTTTCGCATCTTATCCCATCAGTTTACAATAACGTTGTTTCACGTGAAACTATTTATTACCCGGGCAATGAACCTTGGTAGGGTAAGAAGCGTCATAATAATTTCCACAAATGAAATTATAGGCGGTGACATATGAAGCAAAACACACTCCACAAACACACGCAAACGGTAACATCCTTAAACTCTTTCAAACAGCTTGTCCACTTCGGCTGGCAACAAGCACTTTCTTGCCTGTTTCCAGTCGTTATATTCAGCTCGTTGGCTCTTACACAAGTCTTACCTCTCCCCTTCTTGCCACGCTATGATTGGTTACTTATCATATTTCTAATGACGCAGTGGTGGATGATACGTTCTGGCTTGGAAACACATGATGAATTAAAAGTGATTACACTGTTCCACTTAATTGGACTAGCCCTTGAGATATTCAAAGTACATATGGGCTCCTGGATGTACCCAGAGGAAGGTTATTTTAAAATTCTAGGTGTTCCACTGTACAGCGGATTCATGTATGCCAGTGTCGCAAGTTATTTATGCCAAGCATGGAGAAGACTAGACGTCACGTTATTAAAGTGGCCGTCACTTTGGATAGTCGTTCCACTCGCATCTGCCATCTACTTAAACTTTTTTACACACCATTATTGGATTGATATTCGGTGGTGGCTATCTGCATTCGTACTTATTATCTTTTGGCGTTCCTGGGTTACTTATTCAGTAAACGGAACTAGATATCGCATGCCCCTTGCACTTTCCTTAATTCTTATCGGTTTTTTCGTATGGATTGCCGAAAATGTCGCGACATTCTTCGGTGCTTGGAAATATCCAAATCAAGCAGAAACTTGGCATCTTGTTGGTGTAGGAAAGCTAAGTTCTTGGTTGCTATTAGTCATTGTTAGTTTCCTAATTGTTGCTATCTTAAAACATATTAAAGAAAAAGATCGTCACATGACTACATAGCTAGACACAAAAAATATTGTTTTATTGCCTACCAATACTATTAAATCATTCACTTGATCAGGATAAAGCGACTAATTAAAATTTAATTTATTCTATATTATAATAATACAAATCAACGTAGTCAGATTAGGGACTTACTATGATATTCTACGTGACTCTACGAATAATATTACAATTGACGATATTTTATCTGTCGAACTCGATACTTCATTTGCTCCAAGTACAGAAAAGTATTTGTCTTTTCGGCATACAGATGACACGATTTGGCTCAAGCTAAATGCTGGGGCGTTGGGGTGGGGAAGAATTCCTAGTCGTGTGCCCTTCTACATCACTAGAAGAAGCTTTACAACTCGCAGAGAGATTGCGTCTCCAATTGGCAGACCACTGTTTCTTAACAGTAGGTCAGAAGACAGCTAGCTTCGGTGTTGCTTCGTATGTACCTGGTGATTCATTGAATTCAATGATTTCCCGAAGTGATAAAGCATTATATAAAGCAAAAGAAAATGGTAGAAATCGCGTGGAGTATATCAAATTATAACGTACGAAGAAAGGACCCCAACATATGCGTGGGATCCTTTTTTGTGTATTTATATTATGATGCTACATTACCCGCAATTAGCTATTCACAACGGGATCCGGATAGTCAAAACCTTTCGTATCCACTTCTACCTTCTTCATCTTTTGATCATCTAAAGGCTTGTCCATTGGGTCACGTTCTGCAGCAACAATTGTATCGACAACGTCCATCCCCTCAATCACTTTGCCAAACGCCGCATACTCCCCGTCAAGCTGGGCAGTGTCTGCAACCATTATAAAAAACTGCGAGCCTGCGGAATTTGGATCCTGCGTGCGAGCCATTGAAACTACACCACGCTCATGCAGTAAATTGTTTTCAAAGCCATTCGTCGTAAACTCTCCATCAATCGAATGTCCCGGTCCACCAGAGCCATTTCCAGAAGGATCCCCTCCTTGAATCATGAAATCAGGAATGACGCGATGGAAAATCAGTCCGTCATAATAACCTTCTTCTACCAGTGAAATAAAATTTGCTACCGTGTTAGGTGCTACAGTAGGCTCTAGTTCCATAATAATTTTTTCGTCATTTTCCATTGTAATTGTAACAATAGGATTTTCTTTTACTTCAGATGAATAGTTACTAGTTTCTGCCGGTTCCTTTGTCGTCTCTTTTTGCTCTTTGTCAGTAGTTGTTCCGCAACTTGCGAGAATGAGTGTAAGTGCCGTCAAAGTGAGTAATAAGTAAAGCCCTTTGCGCTTGAACATATGATTCAGCTCCTCTATAACATTAGTTTATTTGTTCAGGTTCTGTATTACTAGCTTCTTTTTCTAACGTGGCACTAAACTGGTCACCCCAATCACAAATAGATGTAACAACAGGTTCCAAGAGAAGGCCAATCTCACTTAGTTGATACTCCACTTTTGGAGGGACAACAGGATAAACAAATCTAGTAATTATTTTATCCTCTTCTAATTCTCTTAGTTGCCTAATAAGCATACGTTGGTTGGCATCGGGAAGTTTTTTCTCTATCTCACTTAAACGCAATGGCGACTTTTGCAGTAAGCACCAGATAAGTGCTATTTTCCAGCGTCCGCCTATAACAGATAAAGCTAAATCTTTACTCGTGAAATACGTTTTGTCTTTATATTCAATTCCCATTACTATTCACCTCTTTCCATTACTATTCATGTCTATAGTGACAAGATAGTCAGTATTGCATGATAAATTGTAGTATGTAATGATGGAATTGTAAATATAAAACATAAAAGAAAGAAGGGCTTCATTTGAAAAGTAGAGCTGCCGTTGCATTTAAACCTGGAGAACCACTTAAAATTGTAGAGATCGATGTTGAGGAACCAAAAGCAGGTGAGGTATTAGTAAAGATTTTGTACACTTCAGTCTGTCATACAGATGCTTACACATTATCAGGCGCTGATCCAGAAGGCGTATTTCCTACCGTACTAGGTCACGAAGGTGGAGGCGTTGTTGTCTCTGTTGGTGAAGGTGTAACTTCAGTAAAGCCAGGAGACCACGTCATTCCACTGTATACACCTGAATGTGGTAAGTGTAAATTCTGTCTTTCTGGTAAAACAAATTTATGTGGCGCAATCCGTGAAACGCAAGGTAAAGGGTTAATGCCTGATGGAACAACTCGTTTCTCTTACAATGGCGAGCCTATTTATCACTATATGGGAACAAGCACATTTAGCGAATATACCGTGGTATCTGAAATCTCTTTAGTAAAAGTTGAAGAAGATGCACCACTTGATAAAGTATGTCTATTTGGTTGTGGTGTGACTACAGGGATCGGTGCTGTACACAACACAGCGAAAGTTGAAGAAGGTGCTGTAACAGCTGTATTTGGTTTAGGAGCGATTGGATTAGCTGTTATTCAAGGGCTGACTCAAGCAAAGGCAAGCCGAATTATTGCCATTGATTTGAATGAAGATAAATTTGAATTAGCTAAAAAGATGGGTGCAACTGACTGTATCAACCCTTCCAAATTTGATAAGCCAATCCAAGAAGTCATCGTGGACATGACAGATGGTGGAGTTGACTATAGTTTCGAATGTATCGGGAATGTTGAAGTGATGAGATCAGCACTTGAATGTTGTCATAAAGGTTGGGGAGAAAGTATTATTATTGGTGTAGCGGGTGCTGGTAAAGAAATTAGCACACGTCCATTCCAATTAGTCACAGGTCGCGTATGGCGTGGATCCGCATTTGGCGGCGTTAAAGGAAGAACCGAGTTGCCGGGCATGATTGAAGAGTTTAAAAATGGTAAGATTGATTTAGATTCATTCATTACCCATCAACTAAACTTTACAGACATCAATGAAGCATTCGATTTACTGCATAAAGGTGAGTCCATTCGTTCAATATTAACATATGGAGAGTGAGATCATGAGTCTAAAGCGCATAGAGCAACGACGCTCTTTTGGCGGACAACAGTGTAAGTACAACCATTATTCAGAAGTCCTACAATGTGAGATGACATTTAGTATCTACTTACCGTCCAATGAAGAAAATAAAAAAATCCCTCTTATTTGGTGGCTATCTGGATTAACATGTACTGATGATAATTTCAGTCAAAAAAGCGGATTTCAAAGTTTGGCTAATAAATATCAAGTAGCTGTGATCATTCCAGACACTTCCCCACGTGGAGAACAAGTTGCAGATGACGAAGCATGGGATCTTGGAAAAGGTGCTAGTTTCTATATCAATGCAACGCAAGAACCTTGGGCTAAAAATTATCAGATGTATACGTATCTGACCGAGGAATTAAGCGACATCGCGTCCAGTTTAGTACCTAATTTTTCCGGATTAGAAAGTATTATGGGCCATTCTATGGGCGGTCACGGTGCATTGATGATCGGCTTGAAAAATGCGGAGAGATACAAAGCAATTTCTGCCTTCTCCCCTATTTTAAGTCCTAGCCGTGTTCCTTGGGGTATCAAAGCATTCACAGCTTACCTAGGAGAAGATCAAGATTCATGGAAAGAATGGGATGCTTCGAAGCTAGTCAAAGGAGCAAACATTCCACCGATTCTTATTACGCAAGGAACTGCGGATGACTTTTATCCGAACCAGTTAGACGAAACGATGTTCTTAGAAAATGCACGAGCGAAGGATCAAGCGGTCGAGTACAAGCAAGAAGAAGGCTATGACCATAGCTATTTCTTCATCTCTACTTTCTTAGAAGAACACTTCGCTTTCCATATAAAGCATCTTGTAAAATAAAAAATTCGAAGCGTAGATAAAAGATAGGTAACGAAATGTGTACAAGGGGATTTTCACTTCAGGGGGCGCTTCTTAAAGAGGCGTAGCTTGAAATGCATACTAACGGGATACTTCCCACTCCCTTACTTTTGTTTAGAGTTGAAATATCCACATTGATTGCAATGTGGATATTTTTATTTACTACCGTCTACTATCTAAAAAGACACGTTAATTAGGAGGTATAATTACTATGGATTTGAAAAGTATGTTAAGCAATGACCGAGTGAAGCCATATTTATTAAAAGCCCGGTATGGCATTGAAAAAGAAGGTCAACGTGTCGATTTATCAGGAAACTTAGCAAAGACAGATCATCCGACAAGCCTATCGATTCAAGACGAACACCCGTATATTCAGCGGGACTTTGCAGAAACACAAATGGAACTAATCACTCCTGTTTTAGATACACTAGATGAACTGTTTAATTACCTATCAGGTATTCATGACGTTGCACATCGTTCAATGGGTGAACATGAAATGCTGTGGCCGTTAAGCATGCCCCCAGCATTACCAGAAAAAGAAGAAGATATTGTCATTGCGAAGTTGAAAAATCCTGAAAATGTTCTCTATCGTCGATCTTTGTCGAATTCATACGGACGTCGTAAACAAATGATTTGTGGCATTCATTTCAACTTTGAATTTGACGATCAATTACTTCGGGCTTTGTTTGAATTACAATCGGAGATCACAGACTATCGACAGTTTAAAACAGAAATCTACTTAAAACTTACCCGAAACTACTTGCATTATCGTTGGCTGGTTACATATTTTTACGGTGCCTCCCCTACTAGTGAACAGAACTTTTACGGGTGCAATGACAAGCCGAATGAGCCAGTAAGAAGCATCAGAAGCAGTAGATTTGGTTATACGAATCACGATGATGTTTCTGTATCATTCAGCACGATACAGAAACATATCGAAGACTTGACTTCTATGGTGAATAAAGGCTTGCTAGTGGAAGAAAAAGAATTTTACTCAGCTATCCGTTTACGTGGTAGCAACCATGTGGCGGATTTTGTAAACCAAGGCGTCCGTTATGTAGAATTACGCAATATTGACCTAAATCCTTTTGAAACAAACGGCATCAGCTATGAACAAGCAGAGTTCTTGCATATGTTCTTGCTATATCTGCTGTCGAAAGATGAAGACCCACAAAGTGATGAATGGGGAAATAAGGGTAACGAGTACAATGATATCGTAGCGCTTGAGCATCCATTAACACATACACAATTTGAAGCAGAAGCTTATAAGTTAGTTGAAGGAATGGAAAAGCTGTCAAAAGAATTGGATGTACCTGTTTCCGAGTCATTATTCAGCAATCTGAGAGATATGCTAGCAGATCCAAGCAAGACGTTAGCCGGTAGACTGTATACAGAGAGTCAAAAAAGTAGTCAAAGTCAAGTGGCTGTAGAACTTGCCAAGAAAAATTATACAAAGTTGTGGAAGAAACCGTATGAGTTAACAGGATTCACTGATATGGAGTTATCAACGCAGATTTTATTACAAGACGCGATTCAACAAGGGATTCAAATAGAGATTTTGGATCGCCAAGATCAGTTTTTGAAACTGACATTGCATGATCATGTTGAATTTGTGAAAAATGGTAATATGACGAGTAAGGACACCTATGTTTCGACTTTAATTATGGAGAATAAAACGGTCACGAAGAAAATTCTCCATCAAGAAGGTTACCGCGTTCCGCTAGGTGATGAATTTAATAGTATTGAAGCAGCTTTACGTGCGTATAAACTATTTGCCAAGACACCTTTTGTAGTAAAGCCGAAGACAACGAACTATGGATTAGGGATATCAATTTTTAAAGATGGCGCAAGCTACGAAGATTATGAACAGGCTACCAAAATTGCATTCGATGAAGATTCCTCCATCTTAGTAGAAGAGTTCCTGAATGGTACAGAATACAGATTCTTTGTGTTGCATGACAAGGTCCTAGCAGTGATGTTACGCGTGCCTGCGAACATAACGGGTGACGGCAAGCACACCATCAAAGAATTAGTCACGGAAAAGAATCGTGATCCGTTACGAGGAACGGATCACCGTACACCTTTGGAACTTATACAACTAGGTGAATTGGAGGTTCTGATGCTCAAAGGCCAAGGCTATCAGCTAGATTCAATTCCAAAAGACGGTGAAATTGTCTATTTACGTGAGAACTCTAACGTCAGTACTGGTGGAGATTCCATTGATGTGACGGATCAAATTTCCGAGGATTACAAAAAAATAGCTGTGGATGCGGTTGCCGCACTTGGAGCTAAAATTAGCGGTATCGATTTAATTATTGAGGATATCGATATTCCTGCAGCAACGCCGGGTGCTTACGGAATTATTGAAGCAAACTTTAATCCATCGATGTATATGCATATCTATCCGTATAAAGGGAAATCTAGACGCCTGACGATGGAAATATTGTATTACTTATTCCCTGAACTAAAGCAGCTTTAATAGATATAAGGTTCAGTATTGTATATAAAAAAGGTCCACTAGCTTCACTTACATAGTGAAGCTAGTGGACCTTTTAAACTTTACTTCAAACTTCCACTTTGCGTTTATGAATAATCACTTTTTTATACCAGTTCTTATCATCTTCATATGGAAAATCATCTCTAAAGTGACCACCGCGGCTTTCGGTCCTGCATAATGCTGCTTTCGTAATCAGAGTAGCCGTAATATACATAAAAATTGCTTCAATATCTCGAATAGAATAACAGTCAAACTCCGTTAAATCATTTACATGTAACTGCTCCAGCCAATTATTCTGTTCTTCTAAAAGCTCTTTAGAACGAACAATTCCGACACCTTTCATCATCCGATCCTTTAACACCTGGACATCCGGAAGAGTGATACTTTTCTCTTGAATGAAAGGAACAGCACTGGGTGACTCTGGGAAGTGCTCTTTCCTTGAATTAGTATTAATCCAATGGGATAGTTTTTTTCCTTGATAAAGCCCTTCTAAAAATGAATTACTAGCTAAGCGATTTGCACCATGAAGACCTGTACACGCTACCTCCCCTATGGCGAATAGTCCATTTATCGAAGTACGGCCAACTAAATCTGTTTTGATACCCCCCATTAAGAAGTGACTACCAGG
The DNA here is from genome assembly GCF_033088395.1 of Sporosarcina sp. GW1-11. Taxonomy (NCBI): domain Bacteria; kingdom Bacillati; phylum Bacillota; class Bacilli; order Caryophanales; family Caryophanaceae; genus Sporosarcina; species Sporosarcina sp. GW1-11. Next base: position 10,201 of record NZ_JAPMIW010000018.1, read on the forward strand.
TGCAACCGGAATTCTCCCTTCCGACAAACTTACTCCGTTTTTCTGGCAAATCGCTGTAATGGATGGGAACTTCTTTTCAAAGTCCTTAATATTTTTAATATCCAAATATACTTTATGGCCGCTTTCGATATAATTAAATATTGTCTGAGATACAATGTGTCTAGGACCTAGATCTTTTAAAGGATGGACGCCCTCCATGATGGGAGTTCCATCTTCAGTAACTAAAATGGCCCCTTCCCCACGAACCGCCTCGGAAATTAAGCCTTGTGTTTCTCCATTCTTATACAAAAGTGTTGGATGGAATTGAATAAATTCCATATCTACAATTTCAGCTCCTGCCAGGTAAGCCATAGCAACCCCATCACCTGTTACAGTTGGGGCACTTGAAGTAAAGGAATATACTTGCCCACAACCACCTGTCGCAAGAATCACATAACCGCCATAAAAAGTACAGATTGTTCCGTCCGGATTTTTAGCTTTTACACCAATACACCGCTCTTGCATTTGATCGATGATTAATTCGTAGGCAAAGACGTTCTCTTCGACCTTTATATTTTCTTTTAGGTTGCTAATCAAGTACTCTATGACATTTTTCCCTGTTGCATCGCCGCCACAATGAACAATTCTATTTTCACTATGGGCTCCTTCTAGTCCAAGTAATATATTTCCATTTGTGTCTTGGTCGAAAATAGGAGCTTCGTTAGAAAGGTCGCCAATCAACTTGGGCGCTTCGTTTAATATTTCACGAACAGATTCTTCATTATTATGAAATCTACCTGCCTCAAGAGTATCAGCGTAATGCTTGGATGGATCGTCCCCAACCCCAATGGCAGCGGCAATCCCGCCTTGTGCCAAATAGGAATTTGCATTCTTTATATGTGATTTTGTGAGAATCCTTACATTTTTATCACTACTAAGTAACGTGGCTAGCTGTAGTGCTGCAACCCCACTGCCAATAATAAGAACGTCATTCCATTCCATGATGTAAAGCCTCCCAAAGTTAACGACTGTCTTGACACCTATATTTACACATATTTAAATTAAAAACAACATTTTTCATTCAAAAGATACTATTTTCAATTTCGGAACCATCAATAAAGAATGGAGTTAGCCTGTAACTGGCCAACTCCATCAATCTAATTATTATATTTTAATTTTAGAAGTACATATCAATAGTGATTCTTATATTTAGGGTATTTCAAAATTTTCTCGATATATGTCTTGCTAATTCAATCGGCTAATTAGCCTTTTTCGCTGGTAAGTGGATAGTACCACTCCTCCTACTATAAATAGCGATCCTAAAATTTCTGCTCCGGTTATTGGTTTGTATAGCAATATCAAGCCCATTATCATTGCTACAAAAGGTTCTAAATTAGATAATATGGAAGCCTTTGAAGCATCCACATGTCTAATATTGTTATTCCAAATCAACATTGCTATACCGTGTACAACAACGGCAGTTACAATCAGAAAAAACCAATCGGAAACCTTAGAGCTTGCACGTACGGGAGTATCAAGTAAAAAGACAAAAGGAATCGATACAATTAATCCTACAACATTCGAGTATAAAGTAATGGTAAGTGGATCCATTCTATTGGAAAGAAGCCTCGTCATGATAATCAGAATGGCAAATGTAATCATTGTTACAACAATCCATAATAAACCTTTATCAATATGTAAAGAAGATAAATCGCCTTTTGCTACAACAAAATATATACCTATTATCGCAACAATAGACCCCATTAACATACGAATTGTTAATTTCTCTTTCAAAAAAATGCCAGCTAATACGCCAGTTAAAATAGGGGTAGTTGCCAAAATTAATGCAGATGTTGTTGGATCAGCTGTTTCTAATCCTGCAAAAAATGACCACTGGTTTATAAAGACGCCAATAACCCCTAGAAAAAAGACCGCCAGTACATCGGATGTATTTACTCGTTTAAAGTGTAGTTTATATGAGGATAATCCAATTAAAAATAGTACAATAAACAAAAGTCTGAGCGTGGTTAAGAGAGCCGGGGAAAAGTCTTGGACTAACATCTTTCCAAATACAAAATTGCTGCCCCACACCATTACACAAAGAGTTAGCCAAGCATATGCTTTTAACATATATATCACCCTTTCTATAACAAAGTGCTAACTGTCCTATTCTATACGTACTCAGACTTTTCGTATACATTTTTGTTTGGATGTATCCACTTACTAAATTGTAGGATGGTCCCATTTTAGAGGATTAAAACAAAGGAAGAGGAAATAGCCATATTAAGTGGGAATAAGAGCAAAAGATTTACATCATTTATTATCCCTGCCAGCCGGCAAAAACTATATTCCGTATTTAGATTGGGGTCTATCCTTTCTTAAATTCAAGTACTTACACGTACTCCAATCAATAATAAAGCCGTAACAGACGAGTATAATTCTTTATACTCGTCTGTTACAGCTTCTAATTATAAAAGGTTATATCTAATATCCTCTAAAAGACTAGTTTTCCAATCTATTAAATGTCTACTGTTACACATACATATTTGAGAAAGCTGTAATTACTTATGATACGGTTCATCGTAACTGGTCTAAATGCAGTTTTTATTTCTCGATTCGGTCCACCAATCGGTCCAAACCTTGAGATTCGGTCCACCAATCGGTCCAAACCTTGGGATTCGGTCCACCAATCGGTCCAAACCTTGGGATTCGGTCCACCAATCGGTCCAAACCTTGGGATTCGGTCCACCAATCAGTCCAAACCTTGGGATTCGGTCCACCAATCGGTCCAAACCTTGAGATTCGGTCCACCAATCGGTCCAAACCTTGGGATTCGGTCCATCGATTACTTTAATATATATTTACTAGCTTTCCCCTTCCCTACCAATTCTATTTGTTCTTGAGCTCTTAGCTTTTGCAAAACCCTTTTACTACTAGTTGATGAAAAACCACATAAAATTTCTACATCAGATCTTGTTATATAATCGTTTTTCTTTAAATAGTCAACAATCATCACTTCAGCCTGAATCTCATCAAAATCTTTATCCTTTATATATTCAATTTGATCCTCAAATTCAGCATACACACGATGAGTAAACATATAGCTATTTCTTTTTTCTCTCTGGAGTATATTTTTCCTTTGACATAGGTTATTCAGCACTGTAGTTACTGATTGCTTATTAATTTGTGCAACTTCAGCAGCTTTTGAAAGTGTAATTGTTTTATTTTCTTTGATATATTTTAAAATACAGATTTCCTGAACTGTAAATTCACCTAAAAGTTCTTCTTCCTTAGTAATGAACTTTAGAAACTCAACGTCCTCTAAACTACTGCGTAAAATTAATTTTACAGCATTATTATATAAAGTATAATCTGGAGCAGATTTGCCTAAAGCTAGCATATCCTTAAAAATAATATCTACACCTTGACCAGATCTCTGAACATATTTTAACTTCTGAAATATCTCAGCTATTAACTTATTCCTTGGTGTAGAAGGATGGCTAATAATATTATTACTATCTATACCTTCAGGGAAAGATCCAGGGTTTTCTATAATAATTTCAGTCGGATAAAATTTAATAATAATTGAAGATGTATTTTCATAATCTCTATGTGTTATGGCATTTAATAAAGCTTCTTGGAAAACATTGATTGGATAGTCTTGAACTTCTAATTTAAATAAACCAACTTGAATATTTTCAATACTATTACGGTCCTCAAATACTTGGTGAATTCTATCTATTGCTCTCACTAGTGGTACTTTTAAATCTAATCTCTTATGATACTCCGTTTTTCCTTCTTTATAACTTAAAACTAGTATTTCTGCTTGCGGTAAATATTTTACAATTGCAGCTTCTGTTCCTACAAATAAAACACCGGCTACAGTCAATTTAATCTCATCATCTATAACTTTAATCAATTCAAGATCTTTTAGGAAACTTAAATCATCTAGATTGTATAATGTTGAGTCTTTATCCCTTGAATGTAATTTGCGTTTTAAATTCTCTACTTCAACAAAATCTACATCTTCTTCACTAGAATTTTCAATAATTTTTGCTGAATAATCACCCTTAAAACCTTCTATTCTATTTGAACTATATTCTGAAGGATAATACGGCTTCGTATTCTTTCCAAGCCTTCTATATGTAATACCATTTGAAGTTGAAGTTATTTCTGAAGACTTTTCAACTATAATTCTTAAAATTTCTTTATCGCCCAATTCAATAACTTCAATATCCGTAAATAATTTTGGTATTGTCTTATCATAAATAGCTTCTATGATATTTTGAGTATCGAATTTTGTACATCCTGTAATTTCTCCATCATCTTCTACTCCAACTAGTATGATTCCACCCTTAGTATTTGCAAGTCCTACAGCTTCTTTTACTAATAACGCAATCATGTCCTTATATTTAGGTGTTTTTATCCAACTTTTAAATTCAACAGTATTTGTTTCTCCTACCCTAATAATTTGTCTAATATCCAATAACATCATCCCTTCATCGAAGAACTCTCTGTTATCTTCTATATTAGCAAATAATGATACATTTTCCAAAATCTCTATACAATAAAAACAGCCTAACTAATCTCATAGCTAGACTGTCATTTCACAGCTATTTTCAACTTTATTAACAATTAATCATCAGTAAAGCAGAAAACCTCATCTACTTGTGATACGGTTCATCGTTATATATCTAAGTGCGGTTATTTCTATAAAGGCTTATAGTATAAGCAAATTAATATTGTTATCATAAAAGGCAGACAAATCAAAAATCCAAAATACTGTAAACTTTAGGAGGTAAAGTATGAGTAATTTATATTGGTATAGCCATAGTCTAAAAAGTTATTTAACCTTTTCTAACCAAAAAATCATCTCTAAGGGCTTTATACTAGTAGAAGAAATTTGTTCAACTCCATTTTTTAAACAGTTCCTTTTTCAAAAGGACAATCAACAAATTCATGTCTATTTGTATGCAAGTGAAATTCAAGAAGAGATGTATTTATTCGTTCAAGAATGCGATGTAAAAGAAGTATTTTTACATAATCTCAAATCAAAAGCATTTCAAGGTTTCCATTCTGATATTTTTATTACAGAGAAGGAGCCATTGAAAATAATTGAGGAAATTGAAAAGGCGATGAAATATAGTGAGGAAGATGAATACTTACACATTTATGGACAGCCAAGTTGGCATGGTGATGCCTTTATCGTTGGCAATCGTGCAGCATTACAAAGGTTAAGAAATACGATTGATCAAGCACTTCAATTTGGCGAAAAAAAAGAAGTGTTTTTCCCTGAAGATGAAGAAGGTTATAGTTTATATATATCATGTACAGATGATTCCTTTGATCTAAGTCAATTAGACCCTCCCTACCATGACCCCGATATCTTTGAAAAGTGCAAGCCTCCTGTTCAAGCATTTAAACATTACAAATTTCATGACTAAATTAAATATTAACCACCTAAATCGTTGTCATACCAACGTTCTAGGTGGTCTATTTTATAAACCTCACTTATTTATGGTACGTTTTCTCGTGACCTAACTAAATACGGTTTTTATATCGGACGAATTGTAATATTAAGTGCTACACCTAATGAAAAATAAAAGAAACCTATAATAATCTCGTGTAAAATGTAGTTACTACAACAACATTTAAACGAGGGAGATCATTATGAGCTATACATACCTTACTATATCTGATCAAGTGAAAATAGAGACTTTATTAAAGCTTGATTACTCTATTCGTGAAAATGCAAAACTGCTTCATCGTGCGCCTTCAACCATCTCACGTGAATTAAAGGAAGTAATCGAGAACCAACTAGAGAAAACCTGGTCGCCTGAAAAAAATTATCGGGCGTTTGTATCAAGCTGCCCTCAGTTTCAAAACTATTTATCGTTGGATATGACGGTTTATTAGAGGTGCCTATTACAGTACTTCGTCAAAAAGGTAAGCGTCCAAAGCCGCGTGAAACGAGAGGCCGCTTTAACATTAGTACATCGATTTCACACCGTTTTTACCAAACGATAAATAAACACAACAGGTACAATTAACTGAAGATTATTCAGTAATATCATGCCAATAATCATATACATCATTCTTCTAATGATCATTATTTCATGAAAAATGATTTAAATAGATACTAAAAGGTAATAGATAGTTAATTACCAGAATGAAAGGAGAGAACAATTTGAAGAAATCAGCATTAGTCATTATTAATCCTTCCTCAGGGAAAGAACAAGCAACAGAATATGAAGAACAAATTAGAGAAACAATCCAAGATACATACAGTGAAATCACTGTGAAGTATACGGAGGATGAAGGTGACGCGACACGCTTTGCAAAAGAAGCTGCAGAAAATAACTATGACTTCGTTGTTTCACTCGGTGGAGACGGAACTGTAAATGAAACTGTCAATGGACTCGCTCCATTTAATAACCCACCAAAACTTGGAATCATTCCAATGGGCACAGTGAATGATCTTGCTCGTTCATTAAACATTCCAATAAAACCTGTTGACGCGATTAAATTGCTGGTCTCAGGTACTGAAACAAAAATTGATATTGGATTGACTAACGACAATATTTATTTTACAAATATTTTAGGTATTGGAAGTGCTGCTAAAGCAATTCATCAGGTCGACAGTGAAGAAAAATCTAAAATTGGATCACTTGCTTACTTGAAAGCAATTGGGAAAGAAATAATAGATGACCAACCTTTTCCGATTAAGTTTGAGATGGAAGAAAACACATGGGAAGGTGACGTATCGGTTGTCCTAATTTCCCTCATAGACTCTTTAGGCGGTATCAAAACAATTGTAAACGAAGTCGAAAATGGAGACGGCAACTTTCATATCTTCGCGTTTAAACACCTTAACTTAACCGAGCTTGCGAAGATGACCCCTTCAATCGTGATGGGAAAATTAAAAGAATCAGAAAACGTTCAATACTTTAAAACAAGACAGGTCAAGATAACAACTTCTGCCGGTGAGACACAAGAAAGTGATATAGACGGTGAACAAGGACCAGATCTACCTCTCGACTTAAAAGTTCTCCACCAACATATAACAATCGTTTCAAATAAAGCTTAATTAACCTTAAAATAGCTCACTACCGTCGCATAAAAATATTGAGGTAGACTAAAAAGGTATAGTCAAAAAATGAATGTTTGCTGTCTCTGTTCAGCTGTCTTTGTTTTTTCTTACTAGCCAAAAATAGTAGAAAGAATATTTTGCGACGGTAGTGTCTTCTCTTACTTAAATTTATTATACCGATACATAATTTACATGGATTTATAAAGTGTTTTTGATTTTCCTCATAGCAATTCTTTACTTGCCGTAAATATTCAAGATTTTTTTCTCGCTCTTTTCACTTTACTCTTTAATATCCGAATTGACAAAATGATACCAGATATAGTTAGGAAGATAATACCAAAAGTAGTAATATCATTTATAAATACAAACTTAAAACCATCAACTATTCCTACATGTAAGTCATACATCCATTTTTTAATAGTCGAGTCACTGTATGACTTAGCAACCTCTCCTTTCTCAGTTACGACTACAATTGTTCCTCTATCGTCATTTAAATGTACATAATAAAAATAGCCTAAACCATGAGATGCATAGTTAACACTCATAATGTCTGAAATAGAAAACAATTCCGAAGCTGTTGCTATTTCAACAGCTTCAGGCACAGTTTTTTCACCTTGTTTTGCTAAATTATTAGCATTTTCAGCTATTTCATCGTAATCAGGATGTAAATAATGGACATTTTGTTTATGAAACCACCCATGCTGATGATTTAAATAAAATCCTGTAACCGATAACATTAAAATTGTTACACTTAAAATTAACCCAATATATAAGTGTAAGTTTAAGACTGATCTTCTAAACATATATACTTTCCTCATTTCTTAGTCCATATTTATTCATATATTTTTGCTTTGAGAATTATAGTTGAAATAAAGCTGTTGAATAGATTGTTCTTGTGCATTTGAAAAAACAGGAAAAAATAAGATCAATAGTAATCAGAATGCCACTGTAATTAAATCTTTTTGAATACTAAACACCACCTTTTTAAGCCTATGCGTTTTACTTATCCGAACAATATTTAGTTCGTTATTCGTTCAATTATTAATGACTTTTCACCCCCATAAAACTCATTAGCAAAATAATACATTACATGTGTGAAGTTATTGAGAGGTTATTTCGAATTTTTTCTTATAACAAAACTCTAAAGTAATGGGCTTAATCAAATTGCATTTAGTAATTCGAACAACAATCAAGTAACAATCATCAACAGTGCCAGAGAGCGTATTTCATATTTGATTAAAAGCGGGAAAAGGCAGGAGGCAGCCGATGAATTCGCAGAGGTATTTAAACAAATAGAAGAAATACATCCGCTCCATCCCTTATATACCTATAAACCTACTGAATTGGGATCCAAGATTGTTTTTGAACATCAGCCACTAAATGCGGAAGTAGCAAAACAATACCCAATTAAGTATAGGGGAAGATTCTCTATTATTGACAAGGACATGAAATTAGGAGAAACCATTAATGAGTTTTTAAGTCGAAAGCATGTTAGACAAGAAAAGGTTCAAATAGATGTAAAATACATTGAGACATGGATTGGAAAGAAAAAAATAATAGATCCGCTTTCCTTAGAACAAAATGCTATTAAGGAAGGGGATTGGTACATGCTCCCTGCCCCCTTACCACCCCCGATTAGGGCAAAATTAGTATCCACTAGGGTTGAAGATAACGTCATTATCGACTATATGGAATTAAGAACAACCAAGATTAATAGAATGGATAGTATTGCGGTGATCAGCAACGAACATCAAAAAGATTCACCTGTGCTTTTCTCCCTTATATTTAAAAACCTTTCCAACAGTGATCCGACAATTAACCGATTTGACATCGACATGAATTTTAAGATTAGGGAAAGCTTTGAAAGGACCGTTATGGCGGAAATAATATTCCTAACCTTCTTGAAGTGTTCTATTAGCAATGGGAATATGATTTTATCTGACTTGGAGAAGGGAGTAAATTTTTTCGAAGCCCAACCTTCCACTTTAGATACGGATTACGACGCTAAAACCGTCGATGAAAGACTGTCACTATTAAATGATCTACGATTAATGGAACATTATTTTTGTGTAAAATTCCATCTTCCCGACAACATGAAAGATGAGGATTTTAGGAAGTTTGAAATTTTAAAAGCGATCATGGAGGAAAAGGAAGTAGTTACAGGTCTTAAGAATTTCAACGCAACCTTTAATGGTATAGATGGATTAAAAAGGTTAATTGATGATGCAGAAGAAAAATCTATTAAGATCACTGCAGATTCTTCCGATCAACTAAATATCAATCTTTTCGGGGCGGAAATAAATAATGTTAATATGTCATACACAATAGAAGATATAAAAGTAAAGAATCCAGAAAGGATTAAAGAAAAGATTAGATTATTTGATGAGAGCGAAATTATTAAAGTCGAGTTTATTCCTGGTGAAAAAAATAAATTATCGACTCGTTATAGTGTAGATTTGAAAAATGGTGTTCGAGATAATGACGAAGAAAGAAATAGATAGCAAAATTCATAAAATGGCCATCCATAAGTTCAAAGTTGACCTTATGGATGGCTCTTTTTACTTGTCCAAACCCTTTTTCTTAATAAACTCCTCAAAGTCATTGGACGAAGGTTGTTGTATCCGATACTGATTGAATTTATCATATTCGTCTGATGCCAATTGGTCTGCCACAGCCTTTGATACTTTTCCAGCATGTTCAAGAATATCCCGATCGTTGAATTGTAAGAAACCATTTAGCTTTTCTATCCAATCCTTCATATACATTGGGCGGTTTCGCTCGGCTTGATCTTCTGCGTAATCGAGATACATTGTTACAATTCTGTTAAGAGACTTCATTTCTTTTTCTGTTAAATAATTCTTGGCGACAGTGATGTCCTGCTTACGGACTTTATCGCCCTTCCAACTTGTTAATCCCATATTTTCTTTTGTAGCATCTGCTCGGCTTGCAATAAGTTCGGCGGCCGTTTGACCATGAATAGCAAAGTGAAGCTTGTTTTGAACCGTTGCAAAGAAGTCTTTAGTAACCTTCGCCGTTTTATCATAATCAACTGATGTAGCATAGATATCAGTAATTTTAAGGTAGAATCTTTTTTCGGAAGCGCGGATGTCCCGAATCCGTTCCAGTAATTCATCAAAGTAATCCTGTCCAAGATTTCTCACTTCTTTAAGACGTTCGTCATCCATTGTAAATCCTTTAACAAGATATTCATTAAGTCGTTCCGTTGCCCATTGACGAAATTGTGTACCTCTATGAGAACGCACCCGATACCCTATAGCGAGAATCATTTCAAGATTATAAAATGAAACTTCACGCTCTACTTCCCTTTTCCCCTCGATTTGAACTATTCGGTTTCGCCGAATAGTTGATTGTTCATCGAGTTCGCCTTCACTATAAATATTCTTAATATGCTCATTGATTGTATTGACACTTTTTTGAAACAGCTCTGCGATAGCCTTCTGCGTCATCCAAACGGTTTCATCTTCCAATCTTACATTGATCTTGGTGTGACCATCTTCCGTTTGATACATCAATATGTTTGTATTATTCTCCATTTCCTCGCTCCCTTTTCAAGTTTTCCTTTTCACTTAAATTACCGTTATTATTTTTTCATTTTAACCTGATTTTAACTTCTCATCTCAGTGTAATGGTATATGGAAAAGAAGTCCCTCCATGCAGAAGAAATGGATATTTTACTGAGTCACCACCATGAATTTCAGTTACAACACTTTCTAATAATGGATTAATAACTCCTACTTCTCATTGCTGTCTTTATGTCAATTGTACTGATTTAAAATTTCCTTAGTAAGCTTCAACACTATTCCCTGTTTGCCATTCACTTATGATACGGTTCCCCCTTAATAATCCGAAACCCACGATAAATCTGCTCCACTAACACCAACTTCATCAACTGATGAGGAAACGTCATCTTAGAAAATGATAACTTCTCATTCGCACGCTGCAATACACTACTATGTAACCCTAGTGATCCGCCAATGACAAAGACAATTTTGCTCTTACCGTATGTCATTAATGATTCAATACTCGCTGCGAATTCTTCCGAAGTTTTCATTTTACCGTCGATTGCTAGTGCGATGACATACGCGTCTGGTGCAATTTTAGCTAAGATTCGATCGGCTTCTTTCTTTTTGACGATTTCCATGTCGGCTTCGCTTAGTGTTTCAGGTGCTTTTTCATCAGCTACTTCGACTAATTGCATTTTGGCATAGCTATTTAGACGCTTTGTATACTCTTCTATTCCTTGTTTCAAATACTTCTCTTTTAACTTACCCACGGTCACAATTATTATATTCACAACTTATCCACTCACTTTCCAAAAGTTATACACAATACTTATGCACATATCCACAGCCGAATCTATATCTTGTGCCTGGCTACCTGCTCACTACTACATATAAAACTCTCTCTTTAGTTTACCACAGAATTGTGGATAACTTTTTCCTGACTAGTTTTTTTATTTGTGCTTTGTTTCTTTCATAAAAAAATAAAAACCTCATAACCTATTGACCTGTAAGGTGTTAGCACTTGTCAGTAATTTTAATTAGTCTATTTTTTACATATTTTATTTTACACAATATTATGCACATTATTTTGATTCTATCCACAATTGGATAACTTCATAAAAAAATCAGGCATCGTAGCGCAGTTTTGCTACAATACCTGATGTGGATTGAAAGTTGTTCACTATGTGGATAGTTTAGAATGTGTTTCCGTCTTTCAACACCATCTCTAAGTCCAACTGTTTGCCATCTCGGTATACTTTTACTTTCAATGTATCGCCAATTTCTTTCTTATTGTACAAGTATTTACGAAGTGCGACCATATCTGTCACCTTTTCTTCATCTAGCTGCACAATTGTATCATACTTCTTTACACCTGCTGCTTGAGCTGGTGAATTTGCCATTATATCTGTGACAACAACGCCTTCTGTCACATCTTCAGGTAAATTCAATGTCTGTTGTTGTTGCTGGATTGGAATTTGTTGAAGATCGAGTAATGATACGCCCATTGTCGGACGATTAACTTGTCCTGTTTCTTCTAAGTGCTCGATAATCGGTAACGCAATATTGATCGGAATCGCTAAGCCAATACCTTCTACCGTCTCTTGAGAGATCTTCATGGAGTTTATACCAATCAGTTGGCCTGCCATGTTGATCAATGCACCGCCTGAGTTCCCTGGATTGATCGCTGCATCTGTCTGTAAGACGTCTGCTTGCCAATCAACAATACCGTCTTTATTAAGATCCATTGGAATCGACCGGTCTTTACCTGAAATGACACCGACTGTTACGGATCCTGCAAAACCAAGACCTAGTGGATTTCCGATGGCGATGACCGTTTCACCACGTTTTAGTGCATCTGAATCACCAAATTCAACTACCTTATCGACATGTTTCGCGTCGATTTCGACCACAGCCAGGTCAGTCCATAGATCGCTACCGATTAGTTTTCCCTTTGTTTTTGTGCCATCATCAAATGTGACTTCAAGCTCTTCAGAGTTTTCTACGACATGATGATTCGTGACAATATATGCTTTGTCGCCTACCTTTTTATACACGACGCCAGATCCTGATCCAGCTTCTTGTGTCGACGTTGTGGATGACCAGAAGTCCTGGACTGTCTGGATATTGGTGATGCCTACAACGGCCGTTGCAACGTCTGCTACTACGTCTGTTACTTCATTGGAAATATCCATTGGTACTTGGATGTGCTGGGAGTTTGTTGTGCCTACCCCGAGATCCTTCTGCACGTCACTTTCTTTACCTGGAACTTCTGTAAAATTCATCATGACCCCAAATACGATCAAACCGCCAAGTAATGCGCCGAATAAACCTGGCCAAAAGCCACCCTTGCGTTTCGGTTGACGCGTTGGTTCTATCTGTGATTTAGGTTGCCACTCCGACTCTCTTCTTTCTTCATCCATCCGCTACTCCTCCTCTTCAGTTCCAAAGTTTCCTACATATACTGTACCCCAACGCCCCAATGAAAATGCAAAAAGCCCCACTAATTTAAGTAAGGCTTTTTGCGTTTTTGTTAGACTAGCACAAGTTCCGTGGATTCTGAGGCGTCTGTATCATGCAAGTGGACAAATTCTCCTGCACGAATGCCACAGTCTTCAAGTGTTTGCGCTACGCTCATACGCGCTAAGTCCTTCATATTATTATCTAGACTCAAGTGGGCTAAGTAAATTTGTGTGTCTTTTTGAGCTACTACTTCGCTCATTGCGACGGCCGCATCTTCGTTAGATACGTGTCCGACGTCACTCAATATACGACGTTTGATGGACCATGGATAGCGTCCCATCTGAAGCATACTGACATCATGATTACTTTCGAATACAAAACTATCTGCACCTTGAATATGCCCCTTCATGCGATCGCTAACGTAGCCTGTGTCGGTAATGATTGCTAGCTTGCGATTGCCTTCATTGAATGTGTAGAACATCGGATCCGCAGCGTCGTGGGATACAGCAAATGATTGGATATCCAGTGAGCCAAATGTTTTCACCGTCTCCATATCAAAATGAAAACGCTGATCAATAGGAATCTCGCCGACAAGTCCGTCCATCGCCTGCCATGTTTTTGCATTGGCATAAATGGGGGTTTTGTACTTTCTTGCGAGAACGCCAATCCCTTTAATATGATCACTGTGTTCATGTGTGACGAAAATGCCGTCAATTTGTTGCATGGAACGACCAATTGATGCAAGTAAACCTTCTATTTTCTTGCCGCTCATCCCTGCATCTACAAGAAACGCATGTTCATCGGTCTCTATATATAGCGAGTTGCCTGTGCTGCCGCTCGCCAAAATGCTAAAGCGCATGTGGAAAACTCCTATTCTGTTTGTTCTTCTAACATATTAGGTTGGAACTCGATAAACTTTCCTTCAATCGCATTGATGAAGTAATTTTCGATTGTCCCATCTCTTAATTTTACCTGAATGTTCCACGTTGGTGCAAATACTTGAGTTTCCGTTAGCTGAACTAATATCGAATAACCGGACTTCACTTGCATAACAGTAGAACCTTGCTTCAAATAGCCCCTTGTCACGAGTGAACCTACTGCATCGTCTGGTGACAGCAAATCCTTCTTATGATTAAAGCTGACGAAATCATCCAACATACTTTGCTCATAATGAGTCACATTTTCATCACCATCCCAGTGAATGACTAGCATGGCGTTCGGACTATGGAATATCGTTTCATTCTTTACACGCTGAAAGAAAGTCGCGCGCTGATTCTCTTCATCCACTTCCCAGAGTACATAACTATTTCCTTTTAGAACATACTTCAAAAGAAAATCGTCAAATTCAAATTCGCCTTTTTCATCTTTTATGGAAATTTGTTTTTTCATATGAGAAAGCAATCTTGAGTTTTCGATTAAAACGAAGGATTGGCTACTTAAGCTTTTCAAATCTTCCTCTGAAAAACTAGCGATATGTGCAGATAAGTAAGAGACTTCCTTTTTCATGAACGGAACTGGATTGTATGTGACCTCTTCTAGCTCTAATGCATCTTCTAAAGACATCTTTGGTATGACTTGCATATTATCTACATCCATTTGACGATCCAAGTATAACCAATACAAGAAAATATTCAGAATGGAAAAGACGATGATGAAAATTGTTTTGGTTTTATTCCAATCCAAACTGTTCACCTCCCCCAGAATACTGCGCTGGTGTGAAGCGGAACCAGTTATCTTTGATTAGGTAATACCAACAAGGTTGCAAAATGAGCAAGTTTCGATTTTCATCATGGATCAAATAATAGCCAACAGTGATTTCATCAATCAAATCAAAATTTAGTTCATCGGAATTTTTTAAGGCTTCTGCTACATCTATCCCTGAAGGTAGCTCTTCCTCTACCTTTTCCACATTGACGTCAAGTGTATAGTACGGTCTGATGTATTTAAAAACACGTGATTCTCCCCATTTCTGGGTGATCTTATTTGTTTCTGATTGGTCGCTATAAACCGGTAAACCATCTACATATAACTGAAACTCCACGTGACGCGAGATTGGATTCATATAAGTGAAACGGAATTCATCTGTCCAACCACCATGTTCGTTAATGAAATCGATGGTATTTAGTAGAAGCTCTGAAGGAATAGCTATTTCTTGAGATTCCGCGGCTGGCATGACATAGTTCAGCATTTTAGTCTTCATATTGACGCTCATGAATGCATGGTCGTCTCCATATTCTTCATGGCTGGAATCCACTTGACTACGCTTCACGGCATTCGGGTCAGTGAATAATGCATCTCGAAAACTACGTGGATTGATTTCTTCCTGATAATACGTATTTCGAGTGGTCGAAACAGGATCTTTTGGCACCGCTAGCAAAGGAGCGTTGCCACGATCAATTTCCGCATATTCATTAAACGATTGACCGACATCTACCACATTACGCAAGAAACTTGATTTATTAGATAGCGTGATTTGCGCTTGGTAATGCAAGCCGTTTGCTTCACTGACAAAGTGAAGTGTCGGCAATTGAGTAGACTGACTCCAGTCGATAATCAATCGATTGAATGTCGATTCCGGTATGTTCGTGTCACTCATGAGTAGAACATTATCGTATACAAGAATCGGTACTTCGCCAGGAAAGTATAATGTCATCTGACTAGGCCGTTGTAATAGTTGGGCAATCTCCAACTTACTTAATTTCTGATTGATAAGGTGAAAATCACTAATCTCCCAATTTCCCATTTCAGAAAGAATCGTATTAATCTTACTTGCTTCTACGGAGCCGAGTACTTGATCCTTTAAGTTTGTAATTATTTTATATGGTTTGATAATCTCATCGATTGTCTTTTTTTCTGCAATGGAAATATCCACTGTTTGCATTTGTTCCATCGGTTCATAGTTCGGTGAAAAATTCCAGACCGTAAATGTGAACATGATACTCAAGACTACAAGCAATAGTAATACGATAGATTTGACAGTTTCTACGTATTTCAATCCCACTCACCATCCTCTTGTTGTTCAAATGGCAAGTTGAAGAAGATTGTTGTTCCTTTCCCTTCTTCACTTTGTGCCCAAATCTCTCCTTTATGGGCCACTATCATTTCTTTGGCAATGGCAAGACCTAGGCCTGTCCCGCCAAGTGCACGTGAACGCGCTCGATCTGCACGATAGAATCGGTCGAAAATTCGTGTGACATTGGATTTAGGAATTCCCATACCGTCGTCTGAAATCATGACTTTAATATAGTCACCAGAAACTGTGACTCCGAAACGAACTTCCCCGCCATCCGGTGAGTATTTCAAGGCATTGGAAATAATATTATCAAGCACTTGCGTCAGTTTATCGGTGTCAATTTCTACAAACAAACTACTGGAATACAAATTCCTTGTGAATCGAACATTTTTTGATTTAGAGAACTCAAAACGTTCAATGACAGCATTGAAGAAACGATTGAATTCTACCCATTCTTTATTCAGTTCATATTCCTTACTATCCATACGAGAAAGTTTTAGCAAGTCATTGACGAGTCGAATCATTCGCTCGGTTTCGTTTTGCGTTACGCGTAGGAAATTCGGTGCAATCTCTTCATTTCTCCATGCACCTTCAGCTAGCGCATCTAAATAACTGCGCATCGTAGTAAGTGGCGTCCGTAATTCATGTGAAACGTTTGAAACGAATTCGCGACGTTCCATATCAATCTTTTCTTGCTCCGTATTATCATGAAGTACGACGATCAAGCCATTGACGAAGCCTGTCTCGCGCTGTGTAACAGAAAAAGTTGCACGTAAAATATAGGATTGTTCTTCGGTACTGAAATCTAATGGAATCGACTCTTTGACCTGAATCAATTCTTCAAATGTATAGTCAGACTCGATGCCAAGAATGCTTGTAATCGGTCGGTTGATCACTAAATCATTTGTCACATCAAGCATTTGTAAGGCCGAGTCATTGATCAAACTAATACGTCCTTTACGATCAGTTGATATGACACCGTCCGTCATGTTTTCGAGAACAGAGGCTAGCTTTCGCCTTTCACTCTCGGTTGTAGATTGAGATTCCTGTAATTGATTGGTCAAATGGTTGAATGCAATCGCCAATTGCCCCATTTCATCAGTCCCGTATACTTTTACTTTACGTGTGAAATTACCATTCGCCATTGCCCGAGCTTGTCGCCGCATGTCGGATATTGGACGCGTAAATGTTCGAGCGATGAAAATACCAACAACAATTGTGATCGTTAATGATACAGCAGCTGCTCCGGCCAGTATGCGGTTAATTTCTTCAATTTGCTGGAACACGGACTCTATATTCGCCTCAACGTATAGAGAGCCAATTACTTCATTGCTGTCTACTATAGGTTGGGCTAAAGATAGCACTCGTGTCTGTGTCTGGGGATCAAGCGTTATGGCATCTTTAATTGTCTCAGACGTAATCGACCGCCTAACACTGTCATTTGTGGAATGCTGACCAACCCTCGTTTGACTTTCATAAGATGAAGTTGCGAGAATACGATACTTTGAGTTAATGACACGTATTTCAATAATGTCGTCCGAAGTGAACTCTACTAAGACTTTTCTCAAGCTTTGCTCAAGAGTGGGATCACCATCTTTACGCTTTTTCATCATCTCTTCTCTTACACTATATTCAACTAAATTCATCCGATCGACAATTGAGTTAGTAAAGTTTTCTTTCAGCGTTTGTTCTAGTTCACGAGCAAAGTAAAGCCCGATAATCTGCATCGATACGAGAATAAGCAGGACATAAATCAAGACAAACTTAACATGAATCGAACGGAAAAAACCTACTTTCTGCATAGTGTCTTACTCCTGTTCCGGGTCGCGCAAATAATAGCCTACACCACGTCTTGTAACAATCCAGCTAGGGTGACTAGGTGTGTCTTCGATCTTCTCACGCAAACGACGAATCGTAACGTCTACTGTCCGTACATCTCCAAAGTAATCATAGCCCCATACCGTTTGCAGCAAGTGTTCCCGTGTCATGACTTGGCCGATATGCTTTGCTAAATAATAAAGCAACTCAAATTCACGATGTGTCAGTTCAATTGTTTCGCCACGTTTTTGGACGAAATATGCATCTGGTTGAATAACCAAATGTCCTACTGTAATATCATTCGTCGCTTCCTCTTGGTCTTCTGCTATCGTTCTCGCATGACGTCGTAAATTTGCTTTAACACGTGCAATTAATTCACGTGTTCCGAATGGTTTAGTTACATAATCATCCGCGCCTAGTTCAAGTCCTAATACTTTATCAATTTCTGAATCTTTGGCGGTTAACATAATTATTGGGAAGTCATACTTTTTACGCACTTCACGGCATACTTCCATGCCATCACGTTTAGGTAACATAATATCGAGCAGCATGAGGTCGGGTTGAATTTCTTCTACACGATTAATGGCATCCTCACCGTCATATGCGCAAAAGACATTGAATCCCTCCTTTTTTAAGTTAAATTCTATAATATCCGCAATGGGTTTTTCATCGTCTACTATAAAGATCGTTTTGTTTTGCATGGTCTGTTCCTTTCCCGCCACGAAGGCGATCGGTTTTTTAGACTGTTTACTGCTTGTAAAATTTCTTTCCATATCCTTTAACTCTATCACGAATACGGTCAAATCGCACTTTTTTCAGGTACCTATAACTTGTCCCAAATAAAAAACAACACTTCCTATTCTATAAGTTTAGAGAGGAAGTGTTGTACTATTAGTTAGGAGGAGGGCCTTCGTGCTGACTCCAGTCAATATTAAGAAACTTATTATATTCTTTCGCAAACGCTAAAGTTACTGTACCGGTTGGGCCGTTACGTTGCTTGGCGATAATGATTTCAATCATGTTTTGCATTTCAGTTTCCTTATCGTAATAGTCTTCACGATATAAAAATGACACGATATCAGCATCTTGCTCAATACTTCCTGATTCACGTAAGTCAGACATCATTGGTCGCTTATCTTGTCGTTGCTCTACCCCACGTGATAGCTGGGAAAGCGCTATGACAGGAACTTTCAATTCCCGCGCTAAAGCTTTCAATGAACGTGAAATTTCGGATACTTCTTGCTGACGGTTATCACTACCGCGGCCGCTTCCCATGATCAACTGCAAGTAATCAATCATAATCATGCCCAATCCATGTTCTTGCTGCAAACGTCTGCATTTAGAACGGATTTCGTTGATACGAATACCTGGACTGTCATCGATGAAAATGCCTGCGTTGGATAGTGAACCCATTGCCATCGTAAGTTTACGCCAATCATCAGCCTCTAGATTCCCTGTACGAAGCACTTGTGCATCAATATTACCTTCCGCACAAAGCATACGCATGACTAGCTGTTCAGCACCCATCTCTAGACTAAAAATCGCGACATTCTCATCTGTTTTTGTCGCGACGTTTTGCGCTACGTTCAAAGCGAATGCTGTCTTACCGACCGATGGACGCGCTGCTACAATGATCAAGTCATTACGTTGAAAGCCTGCTGTAATTTTATCTAAATCACGGAATCCTGTAGGAATGCCTGTAACGTCCCCTTTACGGGTATGCAGTAACTCGATATTGTCATAGGTCTCTACTAAAACGTCTTTGATGTGACGGAAATCTCCAGCATTTTTTCGACTGGACACTTCCATCATCTTTTTCTCAGCTTCACCTAGTAAAGCTTCGACCTCATCTTCACGTGTATAACCATCTTCAACAATCCCGGTTGCTACGCGGATTAACTTACGTAGCAACGACTTCTCTTCTACGATATTGGCATAATAGACAATATTTGCAGCAGTCGGCACGGCATTCGCAAGCTCTGTTAGGTACGAGATGCCTCCGATATCTTCTAACTCGTTTTTCACCTTTAACTCTTCAGTGATTGTCACGAGATCGATTGGCTGTCCTTTATCACTTAGCACAAGCATCGTCTCGAAAATCTTCTTATGCGCTACTCGATAAAAGTCTTCAGGCATTAAAATTTCCGATGCGGTAATTAAAGCTTGTGGTTCTAAAAATACAGCTCCGATGACCGACTGTTCTGCTTCATTATTATGAGGAGGCGTACGCTCGATCATCTGGTTCAAGCTATTATCTCCTTATCATTCTTCTGTAACATGCACTTTAAGCGTTGCTGCTACATCAGGGTGTAATTTAATCGGAACATTTGTGAAACCAAGTGCACGGATTGCATCAGGTAATTCCATTTTTCTACGATCAACTTTGATTTTATGTTGTTTTTCAAGTGCTTGGCCAATCTGTTTCGATGTGATGGAGCCGAATAAACGTCCGCCTTCACCAGACTTTGCTTTTAGTTCAACTGTTAACTTCTCGATAGTTTCTTTCAATTCCTTTGCTTCTGCTAATTCAGCTGCTGCGTCTTTCTTTTGACGATTTTTTTGTCCTTCTAGTTGGCTTAAGTTGCTCGGCGTAGCTTCAATTGCTATATTATTTTTCAATAAATAGTTTTGTGCGTAACCAGTCGATACTTCTTTCACGTCACCTTTTTTACCTTTTCCTTTAACATCCTTCAAGAAAATAACTTTCATCATTCATTTCCCCTCTCAACATATTGATTAATTGTATCTTTTAACTTACTCACTGCTTCTTCTATTGTCTCTACTTCTAACTGGCAGGCAGAATTCGTCAAATGACCGCCACCTCCCAAGTCTTCCATGATGACTTGGACATTTAAATCACCTAAAGAACGGGCGCTAATTCCAACCTTCCCATCCCCACGTTTAGCTATGACAAATGATGCAGAAATACCTTGCATCGTTAGAAGTATATCCGCCGTTTGCGCGATGAGTACGGAGCTATGGATCACTTCATCATTGCCCTTAGCAATCGCTATTTCACCGGATCCGACCAATTCTACCGTTTCAATTAATTTAGAACGCTCGATATACGTCGTAATATCTTCTTTTAACAAACGTTGTACAAGTACGGTATCTGCTGCATTCGTCCGTAAATAGGAAGCAGCTTCAAAGGTACGTGCACCTGTACGCAATGTAAAGCTTTTCGTGTCAACAACGATCCCCGCAAGCATTGCTGTTGATTCTAGCATCGTTAACTTTTCATTCTTTGGCTGATACTCCAGCAATTCCGTAACGAGCTCCGCTGTAGAGGACGCGTACGGCTCCATATAGACGAGTACGGTGTTGTTGATGAACTCTTCCCCACGACGATGATGGTCGATCAAAACAACCTTCTGTGCCTTGTCTAGAACACGCTCATCAATGACCATGCTCGGTTTATGTGTATCGACAATGACGACAAGTGAACGCTCCGTCATCAATTCCAATGCTTCATCCGGCATAAGCATATGATTGAATAAGTCTTCATCTTTCTCAACTTCATCCATCAATCGGCTTACACTCGCATCGAGCTCATCAAAATTGACGACTACATATCCTTCAACACCGTTCATGCGAGCCATTTTACGAACACCGATAGATGCACCAATTGCGTCCATGTCAGGCATCTTATGCCCCATTACAAACACACGATCACTATCTTGAATTAAGTCACGCAACGCATGCGAGATGACACGCGCACGTACTCTTGTACGCTTCTCCACGGGGTTCGTTTTACCGCCGTAAAACTTCAGCTTACCATCATGGTGTTTAATAGCCACTTGGTCACCACCACGACCTAATACTAAGTCCAAACTCGACTGCGCTAATTCACCTAGTTCTGTCAGTGATGTCGTGCCCGTTCCTACACCAATACTGAGTGTAAGTGGTGCTGTATTTTTTGATGTATTTTCACGGATTGTATCCAATATTGTAAATTTCGTTTTCTCTAATTGCTCTAACGTACCTTCATTGAATACTGCCAAGAACCGTTCAGATGAAATACGTTTTACGAAAATACCGTTTTCATCTGCCCATTCATTGACCAATGATGTGACAAGCGAGTTCATCTGACTCCTCGTTTGGTCATCCATTGTCTGAGATAACTCATCGTAGTTATCGACAAGCAAAATCCCTATCGTCGTCCGATCCGCGTAGTAAAGGGATTGGATCTTTATGCGCTCTGTTACATCAAATAAATAGAGTAATTTTTCTTCCGGCTTATAATACACTTTATACGAGCGGTTATTCAGTTTGATGATATCCTGCTCTGTATCCTCTTTCATAACTTGTCGGAAGTCTTCATTCACTTCATAGAGCGCGGATCCTACCCATGACTTATCTGGATAAATAGTAGAGACGAACGGATTCACCCACTCGATTAATTGCTTATCATTAAGCAAGATAATTCCTATAGGTAATTCTAGTAATGCTTCCTCACCGACCTTTTTCATTCGATAGGATAAGGTTTCGATATATTTTTCAGTTTCCAGATAGCCTTCATTCTCTATCTTCCATGCTATTGCCAAAGCCATAGCATAGAGAACTGCAAAAATGAGTCCAGCCCAAAATTGAAATAGCATTAGTAACACTGCACCTATTGCTCCTAGGAAAGACAAGACAGCTAGCGGAATTCGTATCGCTCGTTTTTTATAAAATAAATTCAATGTCTTAACTCCTCCCCTCTCTGTCTTGATCTATCCATGCGCGAATATTAATTGCGATATCTAATACACCGAGCATTACGGTGAATGGACTAAGGAACATTGCGAGTAGCGTAGCAGGTACGTTGACAATGACAGGTAGCTTCATCTTTTGCAATGCGTAGTAAATCAATGCCAGACCTTGTAAAAAGAATAAGAATCGGAAGATGAGTATAGCATTTGCTTCCATTAGATAAAATGTCGTTCCTTGTTCTGGTTGCGACAGTATAGAAATCATTAATAGTGCCAGATAAACAACAACGGTTGCAAATGGCAAGCGCATAGTTAAGAAGGATGCGAATTTAGGGACCTCAAAACGTAATCGTGCGGCCACTGCCATAATGGGCATAATAAAAAAGTAAGCCGTTATAAAAACTGACAAAATAAATAGCGATGGGATAATGGTTTGGTAATACGAAAATGCTTCTGCAACCATCCGCTCTACTTCTTTTGTTGAATTACCCATTCCACTTAAAATGCTAAGTGCTTCTTTTTGTATAGTTTCAAATTGTTGCAGTAGCTGATCGATTGGATTGATTTTGAAAAACCAAACAGATCCAAGATACAGCGCACTTAAAGATAGAAGAAGTGTTACACCAGTTGCCATGAATACATAAAGTTTTGACTTGCCCGTTCGAACAGCGTCTCCAATAACGAATCCGACCATACTCAAAACAATTGCAGAAGGTATAGATAACAATCCACCAATCAACAAGGTAATGAGCCATGTACACGCAGCTACGAGCGACGTAGATAGTCGATCGTAACGTAAACGGTATAATGTCACAGGCAGTGGGATTAGCAATAATGTCAACATCCCGAGTAATGGCACATACAATGTAAATGCTAGTAGTATGGCGAAGAGTGCTACCATCATCGCACCATACGTAATTCTCCTTGTTTGATCTTGCATATCTTTCACGCCTCAATTCATTCATAACTTTTTGTTTCTGCTTACCATTAGTTGCGTAAGTAAACAAATTTGTATGAACACTGATTATAATTATTCTACATTCACCCTTCTAATTGTATCATGATTCGACCTGAAATCAAAAGGACGCGTTGTGTCATCTTCCAGTTATATGGGAGGCTTTACAATGAATAGCAGCTCCAAATGCCCGTGATATATCTTTACTTTACTATTACCCTAACGTCAATAAATAGGTAAATAAAAAACCGCCACTGACTGAATAACTCAGTCAGTGGCGGTTTGTATATTACCGCTCTTCTGAAACGAACGGAAGAAGTGCCATGATGCGTGCACGTTTGATTGCAATCGTCAATTTACGTTGGTATTTAGCGCTTGTACCAGTAACTCGACGAGGCAACATTTTTCCTCGCTCAGAGATAAACTTCTTCAACAAGTCAACATCTTTATAGTCGATATGTGTAATGTTGTTAGAAGTGAAATAGCAAACTTTACGGCGTCTGCGACCTCCACGACGTGGTGCCATAATTGTTGTCCTCCTTCCTATTTGCGTATTAAGTGAAACGTTCTATCAGAATGGCAAGTCATCATCAGTTACTTCGATTGGACCGCCGCCTGATTGGAATGGATCATTGTCAACACGCGTTATATTTTGCTGATTCGGTTGGTAGGATTGCTGGTTGTTGTATCCTTGTCCTTGGTCTTGCATAGGTGCATTATACGAAGGTACTCCACCGCCATAAGACGGTGCCTGCGGCCGTTCTGTATTAGCTCCACGCGGTTCTAGGAATTGGGTACTGTCCGCAACAACTTCTGTCGTGTAAACACGCTTACCATCTTGTCCTTCAAAGCTGCCCGTCTGTATACGGCCATCTACTCCGGCAAGACTTCCTTTTCGTAAGTAATTCGCGATATTTTCAGCCTGTTTACGCCAAGCTACACAGCTAATAAAATCTGCTTCTCGCTCTCCTTGCTGGTTAGTGAACGCACGGTTCACTGCCAATGTGAAACGAGTCACAGCAACACCAGTTTGTGTATACTTTAGCTCAGGATCTTTCGTTAATCGACCAACTAAAACGACACGGTTTATCATTCAGAATCAAACCTCCCTCATCATTGGAATAAATTATTTATATCAGCTTACGCATCCACACGAACTGTCATATGACGAAGAATATCTTCGTTGATGTTCGCTAGGCGTGTAAATTCATCGATTGCTTCGTTACCAGCGTTTGCAGTTACTAATTGGTAGTAACCTTCACGTAGATCGTCGATTTCGTATGCAAGACGACGCTTGCCCCACTCTTTCGACTCGATGATTTCCGCTCCGTTTGAAGTTAAGACGTTATCAAAACGTTCAATCAACGCTTTTTTCGCGTCATCTTCAAGAGTTGGGCGCATAATGTACATAATCTCGTACTTTCTCATCAATAGTCACCTCCTTATGGACTTGGCCCTGCTTTTTCAAGCGGGCAAGGAGTAAGTAATTTAGATATTACTCACATCAGTTGATATTACCATAACTCTGCTTTAATATCAACCCTTAATATACTATACTGAATAATTTAAGGAGTGATTTCATATGGAACAACAAGATCCTGTCATTGTAGAGTTAGATTTACAAAAAGTAGCGAAGCAAAGCATTTGGCTAACCTTCCTACCGCTCTTTATACTTTTGTTGATTCGTTTCTTTTTAGAGAGTGGATTGTTCCTAAGCTTTTCATGGTGGTATTTCTTGTATTTTTGTATCGGTTACATACTATTGATTGTTATACATGAGTTTTTCCATTTGCTTGGCTTCCGTATTTTCTGCAACGTACCGTGGAAGAATATGGACTACGGCGTCAATTTGAAAATGGGTATCGCTTATGCCACTGCTGATCAGCTAATGGACAATAAAAGCATCCGCAAAGCGCTATTGTGGCCGTTTTGGATGACTGGCATCTTACCCGCTATTATTGCACTTTATATTGGCGACGGTGTCCTGCTAGTGTTAGCAGCGACGTTGATCGGCGGTGCCGCTGGTGACTTTGCAATGTACAAAGAACTAAAGAAATTTCCCGACGATGCAATGGTCAAGGATGATCCTGAATTGCCGAAGTTGTATATTTATTCGGCTGAGTAAAAAATGTCGGATCCAAAAGTGAGTACTTAACGTTTTGTCTGGGATTTCTGTTACAGAAAGGGACGCTTTCCGGAGGGCGTAGCTTATGCTGCTCCCCTCGCTATGCTCAATCCAGGGTCATAAGGCGGACGCTGATCCTCCCGAATGCGCTCGCCTGAAACGTAGCGTAATGGTGGACCTTTCTATTAGCCATGCCTTTATCTACAATGAAAAAGCTGTTTCCCCTTTAATAGGAGAAACAGCTTTTTATATTATACGTTGAAACGGAACAGCATAACGTCTCCGTCTTTAACGATGTACTCTTTACCTTCTAAACGAACTTTACCAGCTTCTTTTGCTGCCGTCATTGAACCGTGCTCAACTAAATCATCATACGCTACTGTTTCCGCACGAATGAATCCACGTTCGAAATCTGTATGGATTACGCCTGCACATTGCGGAGCTTTCATCCCTAGACGGAACGTCCATGCACGAACTTCTTGTACGCCTGCCGTGAAGTACGTAGCGTATCCAAGCAATTTGTACGTTGCTTTGATCAATTGATCTAGTCCCGATTCCTTGATGCCTAGTTCTTCAAGGAACATTGCTTTCTCATCGTCTTCAAGCTCTGCCATTTCTTCTTCAATCTTCGCACAAACAACGATAACTTCTGCATTATCTTTCGCAGCGAAGTCACGTACTTGCTGAACATATGGGTTATTGTCTGCATCTACTATTTCATCTTCTGAAACGTTTGCCACATATAGCATCGGCTTGATCGTCAATAAATTCATACCCTTAATTACTTGGAATTCATCATCTGTCAAATCAATTGCACGAGCCGCCATTTCTTTTTCGAAGCCGTCTCGCAACTTCAATAACACAGGTTCTTCAATCATTGCTGCCTTTTCTTTTTGTTTAGCCATTTTAGAGACACGTGCTAAACGCTTTTCCACACTTTCCATGTCAGCCAAAATCAATTCTAAGTTGATAATATCGATGTCATATAGTGGATCTACTTTCCCTGCTACGTGCGTAATGTTCTCATCTTCGAAACAACGAACAACTTGGCAAATCGCATCTACTTCACGAATATGTGAAAGGAATTTATTTCCGAGTCCTTCACCTTTACTCGCACCTTCTACAATTCCTGCAATATCCGTAAATTCGAATGCTGTTGGTACAGTCTTCTTTGGCGTGACAAGTTCTGTCAGTTTTTCTAATCGTTCATCTGGTACTTCAACAATCCCTACGTTTGGATCAATAGTACAGAACGGATAGTTTGCCGCCTCTGCTCCTGCTTTTGTAATTGCATTAAATAACGTTGATTTTCCTACGTTCGGAAGACCTACAATTCCTGCTGTTAACGCCATTCTTCCCACACCCTTCTCATCTATTCAAAAATTTCATTATTCGCTAGTCAACCATTTCATTATAAGGACAATACCTATGAATGTCTATTTGTTCTCAAGACTCGTTCTTTAGCAAAACTTTTTTCATCTTCTTAGCAAACTCATTGCGCGGAATCATAACGCTATGTCCACAACCTTCACACTTGATCCGAATATCAGCACCCATACGTATAATTTTCCATGCATTCGTACCACAAGGATGTGGTTTTTTCATCTCCACGACATCATGCAAATCAAACTCTTTCTCCGCCATCTTATGAATCTCCTTTCGTCTTTTCTTGATACAACACCATTTTCGGATATGGTAGCTCAATCCCATTCTCATCCATAAACTTCTTCAAGTCCTGACGTAATTTTCGTCCTGCTCCAAAGTTTGCAACTGGTTCTGTCTCCGCTATAATACGTAGCACAACACTAGAGGCGTCAAGTCTTTGAACACCAATCACTTCCGGAATACCAATCACTTCTGCATAGCGATCCTTTGGTAAGTTATTCAAAAATCCATTAATTAATTCTGCTGCATGATCAATATCCGTTTCATAAGATAAGTCAAGATCCAATATAAGTTTAGAATTATTCACGGAGAAATTGATTACCTCGCCAATTTGTCCATTCGGTACGATATACAGTTCGCCACCGAATAAAGCGACTTTCGTTGTTCGCAATCCAATTTCTGTTACCGTTCCTTCAGCCGTATTGATCCGGACATAATCCCCCACCCCAAATTGATCTTCAAAAATGATAAAAAAACCTGAGATGACGTCTTTTACTAGGCTCTGTGCGCCAAAGCCAACCGCCAAACCAAGAACCCCTGCACCAGCTAAAAGTCCCTTCACATCAATTTTAAACTCTGACAAAATAGCTAATATAGCAGAAAAATACACAACATACGTCAATGCATTTTCAAGCAACTTAACGATCGTCTTTTCTCGTCTTTCCGTCTTGCGCATTGGGCTTTTCAATTTAATAGCGAAAGAACGTCGAATGAGTATATGACCTACTTTCACCAAAATACTCGCGACGACAATGATTAAAAAGATTCGCAATGCAAAAAGTCCCGTACCAAACCAAAACGTAGAGTCAAGTATCGTATTATTTGCTTGCTCAGTCGTTTGCTTTACTGCCTCTTTAATTGTCTCTTCCACAGTTCCTAGGTTTTCTTTCACATCTGCTTTTGTAGCCACTGTCATTGAAAGAAATCCTCCTTCCGTATAAACCTTTACACACCAGGCTATACTGCACAGCAATACGTACGTAGGTTTACTTCAGTAATCTAGCGTATAGAAAATATAAAGGAATGGTGTCTCCATATGTATATAGCCGAACCTTCTTCTTATCAATACCGCATTTCCTATAAAGAATCCGCTGTCGTCTGGAAATTAAGTTCATATTTCATCGAACATATCCCTTTTAAACAACAGCCAATCATTTTCTATTGTATCGGCACAGATCGTTCGACGGGAGATGCTCTAGGCCCACTTACCGGTTCTTATCTTTCTGAACTCAGTCTCTTTCCCTACCAGGTGATCGGCACACTAGAAAACCCTCTACATGCGCTTAATCTAGAGCAGCGGATTGAACAGACAGAAACGCTTTATCCTGACGCTTTTACTGTAGCTATAGATGCCTGTCTTAGTAAAAGGGACGCAGTCGGTCATCTATTATTCCAAAATGGCCCGATCTTGCCAGGGAAAGCCGTCGGAAAAGAACTCCCCCCTGTTGGTGATGTGTCCATTAAAGGTGTCGTTAATATTGCAGGATTTATGGAACAAGCTGTGTTACAAAGTACTCGACTACATTTACCGTTTGAAATGAGTCGAATGATTGGACGTGCTTTACAACTTGCGCACCATCGTCAAAAATCAGAATGCGTAAACGATCGTTACAATAATAGCCACTACGCCAATCCCTGGAATAAAGTTCGCTATCCGGATCTTGGTCAAACCGATTAAATTCAAACCAATCGCTGCAATCATTAATCCACCCGTTGCTGTCATTTCGGAAATAAAGAACTGCAACAACTGATCCGGAACAAAACGACTAATGAACGTAGCAAGGAATGTAATACTCCCTTGGTAAATAAGTAGAGGTATCGCAGAAAAGGCAACGCCAATTCCTAGTGTGGAACTTAAAATAATCGATGTAAAACCATCCAATATTCCTTTCATCACCAGAACATTATGGTCATTTCGGAGTCCGCTATCGATTGCGCCAATGATTGCCATTGAACCTACACAAAATATTAATGTAGCAGTCACGAACCCTTGAGCAATACCCGGGCTCTCCTTTTTTGAAGGCAACTTACTTTCTATCCATTGACCCAAAAGATTCACCTTTTGATCTAAGTCAATCCATTCACCAATGATTGCACCGATCACAATACTAATAATCACAATAACAATCTGTGTAGTTTGGAACGTCATCTGTAAACCAATGGCTACAACTGCAAGACCAATACCATACATAATCGTTTCTTTCATTCGCTCTGGTATACCGTGCAAAAACCGTCCTATTAATGTGCCAATCACAATTGTTAATACATTAAACAGCGAACCAAATAATATCATCCATTCACGTCCATGTTCTTTTCAAGAATAAAACCTATTCTGCTTCAGAAGCAAAATAGGTATGTGTATTATCGTTCATTACTTAAAATCTCTAGGATACGCTCGAAGTCCTCATCAGATAAAAATTCAATTTCGATTTTACCTTTATTCTTCATCTTCTTAATCGTGACTTTCGTTCCGAATTGTTCTCGTAATGTTGATTCTTGTTCTGCGAGAAACAAATCTTTCTTCTTTGTTTTCTTCGTTTCACGTGGAACATCTTCATTTAATTGCTGTACAAGCTTTTCTAATTGGCGAACATTTAAGTGTTCATTCTTAGTTTTTTCAGCAATAGCTACAATTTGTTCCTTATTTCTCAATCCTAATAATGTGCGTCCATGTCCCATCGATAAAATTCCTTGGGAAATATCTTTTAGCACTTGCTCGGGTAATGCCAACAATCGAATGTGGTTAGCAATATGAGGTCTGCTTTTACCTAATCGAAATGCTAATTGTTCTTGTGTTAATTGCAAACTGTCCATCAATCGCTGGTAAGCCTCTGCTACTTCTATCGGTGTTAAATCTTCGCGTTGTAGATTTTCTAGAATGGCCATTTCCATAGATTGTTCATCTGTTAACTCTCGAACGACTGCCGGAATCTCTTTTTTACCTGCCAACTCTGAAGCACGGTATCGTCTTTCACCTACAACAATTTCATACCCGGTGCCTACGCTTCTTACGATAATTGGTTGTAGTACGCCATGTTCTTTAATCGATTCGCTTAACTCGATTAGTGATGCATCATCAAATATTGTACGTGGTTGAAACGGGTTTGCTTGAATGCTTTTTAATCGCAGTAACTCTACCTTTTCCAAGGACTCCCGAGGAAACAAAGCGTTTAGCCCTTTACCTAGACCTTTACTCATTCTCCGCCACTTCCTTTGCCAACTCTAAATAGACTTCCGCACCTTTTGATCTGGAATCATACAAAATAATCGGCTTTCCATGACTAGGTGCTTCACTTAATCTGACATTCCGTGGAATAATTGTTTTATACACTTTGTCTTGGAAATACTTCTTTACCTCTTCAATGACTTGAATACCTAAATTGGTACGCGCATCAAACATCGTCAATAAGACACCATCAATGTATAACGACTCATTTAAGTGTTTTTGAACGAGACGAATGGTGCTAAGCAACTGACTGAGTCCTTCCAATGCGTAGTATTCACATTGCACGGGAATAATAATTGAGTCAGAAGCCGTCAATGCATTTAACGTCAGTAATCCGAGCGATGGCGGACAGTCGATAATGACATAGTCGTATTGCCCTTTAATGTCTTGAATCGCATGTTTCATACGTACTTCACGAGAAATTGTAGAGACTAGTTCAATCTCAGCTCCTGCCAATGAAATTGTAGCAGGAATGATGTCTAAGTTCTCAATGTCCGTATGTAAGATGACATCTTGTACTGGTACGTCATCGATGAGCATATTGTAAATACAGTCGTGTACATCTCCTTTGTTGACACCGACTCCACTTGTTGCATTCCCTTGTGGATCAGAGTCGATAAAGAGCACTTTTTTGCCTATATGGGCAAGGCATGCGCTTAAGTTTACAGAAGTCGTTGTTTTACCGACTCCTCCTTTTTGATTTGCTATGGCGATAATCTTACCCACTCTCGCACCCGCTTTCTTTCAAATTTCAATTATTGGTTACCTATTATGTGCCTTGGCTTAAGTATAACTTCTTTAGACACCCAATATTCCACTTATCGTTCTTTAAGTCTCTACTATTTTATCATCTTCACAGGACGAACTCTATTGATATATAAGAAAACTCTTGCTAGTCGGACAGCAAGAGTTTTTTTATGTCACTTTTTAAGTATTTTAACCGTAATTGTATAGCAATCTTCAGAGTCTATTTCTTGCGATTCCACTTCGATCCCACTCTTAGTCATCAAAGTTAGTGACTCTCTTAAAGTATTTACTGCAATTCTCACATCTCTACTAACAGCCTTTTGACGGGATGCTCGTTTTTTTTCTGGTTGTGCTTTTTCAATTGGATGCAAAATTTCTTTAATTCGACTTTCAATTTCCTTGACGTTGTATTGATTTAATTTTGCTTCTTCCATTACTTCAATCTGTAGCGCTGTCTCTTTCAACGGTAACAGAGCACGTGCGTGTCGTTCGGAAATCTCTTGTTTCAGGATTGCGTCTTGTACTTCTTTAGGCAACTTTAATAATCGCATCTTATTCGCAATTGTCGACTGACCTTTGCCTAATCTTTGCGCTAAGGCTTCTTGTGTCAGTTCATGAAGTTTCAATAGATTTTCGTAGGCATATGCTTCTTCAATCGCAGTAAGTTCTTCGCGTTGTAAGTTTTCAATTAAAGCAACGGAAGCTGTTTCTTTATCACTTAGATTACGTACAATTGCTGGTACTTCTGTCCAACCAAGCTTGCGCATAGCACGATATCTACGTTCCCCTGCAATGATTTCATATTGTCCATCATCCATCTGACGAATCACAATTGGTTGAATTACACCATGCGTATGGATTGTTCTAGCGAGTTCTTCAATCTTTTCTTCACTAAATATTGTCCGTGGCTGAAACTGATTCGGCACAATTGAATCAATCGCAACTTGATCTACTTTTTCAAGTTGCTGAACTACCACTTCCTCAACCAATTCCATCTTTTCTCCCCCACCAAAAAAGCGCGATAAAGTATTTTTCAACCCCTGCACCACCTTTTCGAAACTAGTCCCTTTAACAACTTTTCTCTCTGTTCCACGTGAAACATCTTTACGTACTTAACCTGTAATAGGCGTCTTATTCGGCACTCCTGGTTTTCGAGGATATTTCTTAGGTGTTTGTTTACTCTTTTTAAAGATGAATATATGCCGTTCACTATTTTCTTCCGGCAATAAAAATTCATGTTCTTCTTGCAATTTAGCCCCAAGTAATTTAACGGCTTTTGCTCCCTCTTGCAGTTCTTCTGAAGCAGCTGCACCTTTCATTGAAACAAAAAGGCCTCCTACTTTAGCAATTGGCAAGCATAATTCGGATAATACCGACAAGCGTGCCACTGCACGAGCAGTCACTAAATCGAATTGTTCGCGATACTTTGGATTGCGTCCGAAATCTTCAGCCCTTGCGTGAACAAAAGCTACATTTTCTAACTCCAATTCGCCCGCTAAATGATTCAAGAAATTGATTCTTTTATTCAATGAATCTACGATCGTTACTTGAAGATGTGGATAGCAAATCTTCAATGGTACGCTCGGGAAGCCTGCACCTGCTCCTACATCACAAATAGATTCAACTGCTGTTAAATCCACGTAGAATGAACTAGTGATGGAATCATAGAAATGCTTTAAATATACTGAAGGTGCATCCGTAATTGCTGTTAAATTCATCTTTTCATTCCACTCTACGAGCACTTCAAAATAGCGTTTAAACTGTTGCTTTTGCACATCAGACAACTCGATGCCTTTTTGTCGTAACGAATCATAAAACTGTTCTTCCGTCATATTCTCATTCCTTTTCAAAAAGACTGACGCCTTTGAGCGCCAGTCATATTCTTAACCAGATACCTTTGCGATCTTTCCTTGCTCAATATAGACAAGTAAGATTGCAATATCTGAAGGATTCACACCGGAAATGCGGGATGCTTGCGCAATAGACAATGGTTGTACGGCTTTTAAATTTGCTTTTGCCTCTTTTGCAATGCCCGAAATCGCATCATAATCGATGTTTTCCGGAATCCGCTTATTTTCCATCTTCTTCATTCGTTCTACTTGTTGCATAGCCTTTTCAATGTAGCCCTCATACTTGATGAATATTTCTACTTGTTCCGCCACTTCGTCCGTAATCTCTTCTAGAGGCGGTACAACGGTGCGTAGTTCACTGTATTTCATCTCAGGGCGTTTCAATAAGTCTGCAGCTTTCATCGGCTCACGTAGCGCGGTTCCGCCT
Source organism: Sporosarcina sp. GW1-11 (assembly GCF_033088395.1). Taxonomy (NCBI): domain Bacteria; kingdom Bacillati; phylum Bacillota; class Bacilli; order Caryophanales; family Caryophanaceae; genus Sporosarcina; species Sporosarcina sp. GW1-11. The sequence goes on from NZ_JAPMIW010000018.1 coordinate 43,771, forward strand.
GCTTCTGCAATGATTGCCTGAATTTCTTCAGTAGGCTTAACAGATACTTTACGCAAATGTTCGATTTCAGCATCGATTTGCGCCTTCTTCGCTACAAAACTCTCATGACGTTCTTCACTGATCATGCCATTTTGATAACCGATTTCTGTTAAACGCATATCCGCATTATCATGACGCAACAATAAACGATATTCTGCTCTTGAAGTTAATAGACGATATGGTTCGCTTGTTCCTTTCGTAACTAAATCATCCACAAGAACACCGATATACGCTTCACTTCGACCTAATACCACTTCATCTTTCCCAAGAACGTTACATGCTGCGTTAATACCTGCCATCAATCCTTGAGCTGCGGCTTCTTCATAACCAGATGTTCCATTAATTTGACCAGCAGTATACAAGTTCTTAATCTTTTTTGTTTCCAATGTTGGCCAAAGTTGTGTAGCAATCACGGAATCGTATTCAATCGCATAGCCAGCACGCATCATTTCGGCCTTCTCAAGTCCTGGTACACTCGCAATTAGGCGGTGTTGTACATGTTCAGGAAGACTTGTCGATAAACCTTGTACGTAAACCTCACGCGTATTACGGCCTTCTGGTTCCAAGAAGATCTGATGGCGTGACTTATCTGCAAAACGAACGATTTTATCTTCAATAGACGGGCAATAGCTTGGTCCCTTCCCTTTGATCATACCCGAATACATCGGGGACAGATGAAGGTTTTCATTGATGATTTCATGTGTTTCAGGTGTTGTATATGTTAACCAGCATGGTAGTTGATCCATGATGAACTCCGTCGTTTCATAGCTAAATGAACGTGGTACATCATCACCTGGTTGAATCTCAGTTTTACTATAGTCAATTGTATTGCTGTTGATCCGTGGAGGTGTCCCTGTTTTGAATCGAACAGTCTGTAAACCTAATTCTTTCAAATGATCTGCAAGCTTGATGGATGGCATTTGGTTATTTGGACCACTTGAATACTTTAAGTCTCCAATAATAACTTCTCCACGTAAAAATGTTCCTGTCGTAATAATGACAGTCTTCGCACGGAAGATCGCACCAATTTGTGTGACGACCCCTTTTACTTCACCATCTTCTACAATCAAACGCTCCACGACCGCTTGGCGAAGTGTCAGATTAGGTTGTTCTTCAAGAATTCTTTTCATTTCTTGCTGATACAGGACTTTATCAGCCTGCGCACGCAACGCACGTACGGCAGGCCCTTTCCCTGTATTTAGCATACGCATTTGAATATGTGTCTTATCAATTACCTTGGCCATTAATCCGCCTAGTGCGTCAATTTCTCGAACGACAATCCCTTTTGCAGGACCTCCTAGGGATGGGTTACATGGCATAAAAGCGATCATATCTAGATTCATCGTTAGTACTAAAGTCGATGTGCCCATCTTCGCAGCGGCATATGCTGCTTCTGCACCCGCATGTCCAGCTCCGATGACTATACAATCGAACGTGCCTGCTTCAAATTGTGGCATGTTCGTTCATCCTTCCTATCATAAATTTATTATTTCCCGAGGCAGAACTTTGAAAACAACTCATTAAGTAAACTATCTTGAACGGTATCCCCAATGATTTCTCCGAGGATTTCCCATGTACGTGTAACATCTATTTGAATCATATCAATTGGTACACCTGCTTTTGCTGCTTGCACAGCGTCTTCAATCGTATGGCGAGCCTGTTTCAATAAAGCAATATGTCGAGCGTTTGAAACATACGATAGATCCCCTGACTCAAGTGACCCTTCGAAGAACAGTGAAGCAATTGCTTCTTCTAATTCTGTAATACCTTGCTCCTGCAAAATAGAGGTTGTAATGACTCGATCTTTCCCCGCCAGTTCATAAACACGCTCTAGATTAATCTTTGCCGGCAAATCTGTCTTATTAACGATGACTAGCATGTCCATTCCAGCAACAGCTTCAAATAAACGTTCATCCTCTTCAGTCAGTGGTTCAGAACTATTGACCATTAATAAAATTAAGTCTGCTTCCTTCAATACTTGTCTTGAACGTTCTACACCAATCCGCTCAACAATATCTTCTGTTTCGCGAATTCCAGCCGTATCGACAAGACGTAAAGGAACTCCCCTAACATTGACATACTCTTCAATAATATCACGGGTAGTACCTGCAATATCAGTCACAATGGCCTTATTTTCCTGCACTAAACTATTCAATAATGACGACTTTCCAACGTTCGGACGTCCGACAATAACAGTGGACAGCCCTTCACGTAAAATTTTACCTTGTGAAGAAGTACGTAATAACTGATCAATTTCATCACGTACCCATTCTCCTTTTTCAACCATTAAGGGAATAGTTACTTCTTCTACATCGTCATATTCTGGATAATCAATATTTACTTCCACCTGTGCGAGAGTTTCAAGAAGAGCTTTACGTAAATCACCAATTAAATGGGATAGCTTACCTTCCATTTGGTTAAGTGCGACACTCATCGCTTTATCGGTTTTTGCTCTGATTAAATCCATGACAGCTTCGGCTTGTGATAAGTCAATTCGACCATTGAGAAATGCCCGTTTTGTAAACTCACCTGGTTCCGCTAATCGTGCGCCCTCTGTCAATACAAGTTCTAACACTCGATTGACCGAAGTAATTCCTCCGTGGCAGTTGATCTCCACTATATCTTCCCGCGTAAATGTCTTTGGTCCCTTCATAATGGAAACCATGACCTCTTCCACTACTTCAGCAGTGGCAGGATCATGCAAATGTCCGTAATGAATTGTATGGGAGGGTTGTTCACACAACGACTTAGCTGCTGGCGATTGGAATATACGATCTACAATCTCCCATGCACACTCGCCGCTGATTCGAACGATGGCGATCCATTGGAGTTGAAATCGCGGCTATCGTATCAAAATGCAAATTTCTTCACCTTCCCGACTTCTTTATCCACATGTGAATATCTTTTGCGGATACAACTTTCTAACAATCAATACTATCATAAATCACTGCATTCTCCTAGCGTGTGAATTGAAAATATGTGGATATTTTCAAGAAAGATTGAATCCGGTATATGATACTTCATGATGTACTATAAACCGACAAAAAACCCCGCAGTATCAAGCTTCTGCGGGGTTGCCTTATTCAAAACTTTTAATGACAATATGACGATACGGGTCTTTTCCTTCTGAGAAGGTTTCGACATCCAATCTACGAGATAAAGCATTATGAATGACTTTTCTTTCATACGATGGCATTGGTTCTAATGCAACTTGACGTTTTGTTCGGATTGCACGGTCTGCCATGCGATCTGCTAGCTGTTCTAGTGATTGCTCACGACGTTCACGATAATCTGCTACATCAATACGTACAATTTTGAACTGCTTGGTGACCTTATTAGCCACGAGCTGTGCTAATTGCTGAATGGCATTTAACGTTTGTCCTCGTTTTCCTATTAAAAAGGCAGCCTTTTCGCTTTCTAATTGGAAGTTGATATACTTCCCTTTTGTTTCGTAGGTAACGACAACATCCGTAATGCCCATCTCTTTCGCCATATCGATTATATAGGTTTTCGTTTCTTCGATTGCTTCAACGTCATTAGACGCTTTGTTCTTTGAAACTTTTATAACTGTATCGTCTTTTGTATCTTCCAAATCATTTGACCGCAAACCAGTAGCCGATTTCGTTGCCAACTCTGAAGTTTTGATGTTTGATACTTTGGGTTCGGTGACAACAGGCAGTACTTTTTCCTCTGCAACAACAATTGGTTCTGCTACTTCAGTAGGCTGTGAGTGGATAGGTAGTTCAATAACGGTCACATTCACTACTGCTTCTTTTGCACCGAAACCAAGAAATCCTTTTCTGCCGTTTTCAATAATCTCTACTTCTACTTCATCTCTTGTTACACCTAGGTTCTGTATAGCCGATTCGATTGCTAGCTCAACGGTTGCAGCCCTTTGTGTAATTTGTTTCATTTCTTTTTCCCTCCTGTTTTCCCTACTTCGACGTCTTTTGGTTTGTCAAACGGCTTGTAGATCACAATGTTTTGGAGTAATGAAATGATATTTCCTACAATCCAGTACAAAGCAAGTGCTGCAGGTAAGAATGCACCGAATACCATGATCATGAATGGCATGATGTACATCATCGTCTTCATCTGCGGATTATCCATCGCTGGTCCTGTACGAAGAACTAACAATTGGAATAGTCCTGCGATAATAGCAAAGATGATACTTGGTGTACCAAGAGCCACGCCTAGAATACTGCCTAATTCAATTGTCGGAGTTGCATTCATTCGACTGATTGCATGGTAGAAACCAATAAATATTGGCATTTGGATGAGAACAGGCAAACATCCTGCAACTGGATTGATCTTTTCACTGATCATGATTTGTTGCATTTCTTCTTGATACTTCTTCTGTGTAACCGCGTCTTTAGATTTGTACTTTTCTTTCAATGCTTTCAGACGTGGCTGAATTTCCTGCATACGTTTTGAACTTTTTGTTTGCTGGACGATTAGTGGCAGTAATGCTGTACGGATAATTGCTGTTACGACGATAATTGCCAATCCGTATGTACCTAACCACGACTCAAATTTCATAATTAATGTTACGAGTGGCCATACGATGTATTCGTTCCAGATTCCCGTGCTCTCCGCTGTGATTGGCTTGTTAAATTCCGAACAACCTGCCATAAAGACAGCAACCACGACGAGCAATGAAAGGAACACTAATTTCTTTTTCACATTTTTTCCCCCAAACAATCAAAAAATTGTTTCTTAACTTTTTTTCAGTTTATCATGACGACTCCAAACGTTCTACTTCAATTGTAGAAAGTATTTTTTATCATTCTACTCTACGGATATTACTTAAATGCTTTTGCAATCTTTAAAACGTGCTGGAGATTCTTTTTGGCCGTATGGAAATCAAGCGTGGCAGCTTGATTTCTTGCGATAATAACATAGTCGAAATTAGGTTTAATCTCATCTTTCATCTCTAAGAAGGATTGGCGGATATAGCGCTTTATCCGGTTACGCGTGACGGCATTCCCTACCTTTTTACTGACGGATAGCCCGATGCGGAACTCTTCTTGGTCTGTTTTCTCATAGGTATAGACGATAAACTGTCGATTCGCAAAAGACTTTCCTTTTTTAAAAACTGTTTGAAATTCTAGGTTTTTCTTAATTCGCTGGCTTTTTTTCATCATTCCACCTGCTTTAATTTTCTTCCACTACTGCTGATCCTCTAATTAGGAAGTCGCTTTTCGAGTAGGGTTTGTCGTGAAGAAGCTATTCGATAGCAAAAAAAAGACCACTGATAAGTCAGTGGCCTTATGCTGAAAGAACTTTTCTTCCTTTACGACGACGAGCTGCTAAAATTCTACGGCCGTTTTTCGAACTCATTCTTTGACGGAAGCCGTGGACTTTACTGCGTTTACGTTTATTTGGTTGGAATGTACGTTTCATTTCGTAAGACACCTCCTGCTTGATTGTCTCTTTTACTACTGTGACAGTCTTGAATAGTATAGCTACCCAGTAAAAGAATGTCAATGATTTTCTATAGAACAAGTTTTATCACACCAAAGATCTCCGCACCTTACACGAAAACTTATCCACAGATTCATCTGCCGCCCTTCTGGATGAAATGTTGGTAGATTGAAATTGTGGATTTTTTATTCCGGCAATTGTCGACAAGTTTTTCACATATCCATGCCTGTGGATAACCACTTTATGCACAGGTACGGGTATTGTGGGTAAATCATTAGACTCCTTGTCATTATTCATTTTCCCTGTTACAATTAAAAAGCTTTTATTGTGCATACAAATTTCAAAACAAATCTTATCCACATATGTGAATACAATGTGGATAGTTTTTTCAACATGTTTCGATAACTTTTATCCACAAGCCTGGATACTGTGTATAAACAGTTTTCCGGCTTTTATATTCTAACGTAAAGGAGGCACACGATTGGACAATTTATCGAGTTTATGGGAGAAGGTATTAAGCAATATTGAAGCGCGTGTTTCGAAACCAAGTTTTGAAACCTGGCTAAAATCCACCAAATTGCTGACGTATGAATCGGAAAGTGCAACAATTTCAGTTCCTAATTCATTTGCTAAAGATTGGTTGGAAACACATTACGTGCATTTAATTACTGGTATTTTATCGGAGTTAACGGGAGAAGACCGGATTATCGAGTTTGTTGTTCCACAAGATATGGCTGAACACGATATTAAATTGCCGAAAACACAACCAAAAGCAGTAGAGAAGGTTCCTACGACAAACTCTGCTGGGATGCTGAATCCAAAATATACGTTTGATACATTTGTTATTGGATCAGGTAACCGTTTTGCGCATGCTGCTTCACTTGCTGTTGCAGAGGCACCGGCTAAAGCGTATAATCCACTCTTCATCTATGGTGGTGTAGGACTAGGAAAAACACACTTAATGCACGCAATTGGCCATTATGTATTGGAGCAAAACCCATCATTAAAGGTCGTTTATTTGTCATCTGAAAAATTCACTAATGAATTCATTAATTCAATACGTGATAATAAAGCCGGTGACTTTAGGGATCGATACCGTAATGTAGATGTACTATTAATTGATGATATTCAATTTTTAGCAGGAAAAGAACAAACGCAAGAAGAGTTTTTCCATACATTTAATACATTGCACGAAGAATCCAAGCAAATCATCATTTCAAGCGACCGTCCACCAAAGGAAATTCCTACACTGGAAGATCGGCTACGTTCACGTTTTGAATGGGGATTAATCACGGATATTGCACCTCCAGACTTAGAAACCCGAATTGCAATCCTACGTAAAAAAGCTAAGGCAGATGGGCTTGTTGATATTTCTAATGATGTAATGTTATATATCGCCAATCAAATTGATTCGAATATTCGCGAGCTTGAAGGGGCTTTGATCCGCGTAGTTGCATACTCTTCGCTCGTAAATGCAGATATTACGACAGATCTAGCAGCGGAAGCTTTGAAAGATATTATTCCGAACTCCCGTCCACGAATTATTTCCATATTGGATATTCAGAAATCCGTTGGGGAACACTACAATATAAGGTTGGAAGACTTTGTTGCGAAGAAACGAACACGTGCAATTGCATTCCCACGCCAAATTGCGATGTATTTGTCGAGAGAATTGACTGATTCATCACTACCGAAAATTGGTTCAGAGTTTGGTGGACGAGATCATTCTACTGTGATTCATGCCCATGAGAAGATTTCAAAACAACTGGACGTAGACAAATCTTTGCAGCAAGATATACAAGAAATTAAGAAATCACTAGGACGCGCGTAAGAAATTGTGGATAACTGTGGACAAGTTGTGCGAGGTACTCCACGTCTTATGCACATGTGGGAAACTTAGAAACTTATACGTTTTTAGCAGTTTTCCACATATCCACAGGCCCTACTACTATTACTACTATATTTAATTACTTAATTATTATTATATAAGCGAGGTATCGAGATGCAGTTTGAAATTATGCGAGATAGATTGTTGGATGGATTAAGCGATGTCGTCAAAGCAATCAGTTCAAAAGTGACTACACCGATTTTGACAGGGATTAAGTTAGAAGCTACACAAAAGGGATTGACGATGACCGGAAGTGATTCAGATATTACAATCTCAACATTTATTCCGTTAGAAGAAGACGGCACACAAATTATTAAAATGATTCAGCCAGGTACACTAGTACTTCAAGCGAAAGTGTTCAATGAAATCATTCGTAAACTTCCAACGAATGAAGTAATGATTGAATTACGTGATGGTATGAAGACACATATTCGCTCTGGACAGTCTGAATTTCATATTATTGCCCAAAGTGCAGACGAATATCCTATTTTGCCGGACATTCAAGATGCTGATCGTTTTGAACTACCAGCAGACTTGATGAAATCTATTATTCGGGAAACCGTTTTTGCTGTATCTCAACAAGAAACACGACCTGTATTGACTGGTGTTCAGTGGATGATGAAAGAAAATGAGCTATATTGTATAGCTACGGACAGCCATCGCTTAGCTCGTCGAATAATTACTCCAGAAGTTCAAGCAAGTACGCCATTCAATGCGGTGATTCCAGGTAAAAGTCTCCAAGAGTTAAGCAAAATTTTACCCGATCATTCTACTGCAGTAGAAATTTTCATTGCAAACCAACAAGTATTATTTAAATTGCACAATGTATTGTTTTATTCAAGATTGCTTGAAGGGAACTACCCCGATACATCTCGTCTTATTCCAAGTGAATATAAAACATCCATTACGATTAATGGACGGAATTTACTCCAAGCAATTGACCGAGCGTCATTACTTGCACGTGAAGACCGCAATAATATTGTCCATTTTTCTACTGATGGTAGTCCACATGTGCAAATCTCTTCAAATTCCCCAGATGTGGGTAACGTTGAAGAATTGGTGGAAGCTGTGCACATTGAAGGGGATCCATTAAAAATTTCATTCAGTGCTAAGTATATGATGGATGCTCTAAAAGCAATCGATGGCCAAGACCTGAAGATTCATTTCACAGGTAGCATGCGACCATTCATTTTGAAGTCAATTGATAGCGAAGCGATTTTGCAATTAATTTTGCCAGTTCGTACGTTTTAATTCGTGAATAAAGTAAATAACTAGAGAAAGGATAGTCATATGTTGGCTATCCTTTTTACTTATCGTGAAAAGTTAGGTAAACTAAAGGGACAGACTAAATGGTGAGGGATTGAGAATTCATGGAAAACGTAAAATTTAATGCTGAATATATAACACTAGGTCAGCTATTAAAGATGACTAACATTATTAGTTCGGGCGGTATGGCAAAATGGTATTTAGGTGAAAATATAGTCTATGTAAATGGTGAACCAGAACAACGTCGTGGTAAAAAATTATATGACGGTGATGTTGTGAATATCCCGGATGCAGGAAAATTTAAACTGTCTGCGGATGAATCTGGACAGTCGGATGTATATTGATCGGCTAAAGTTAACGGACTACCGAAACTACGACTCCCTAGAATTGCAGTTCTCACCAACTATGAATGTATTGATCGGTGAAAATGCCCAAGGAAAAACCAATATCATGGAGGCGATCTATGTATTGGCCATGGCAAAATCACATCGCACATCAAATGATCGTGAACTCATACGTTGGGAACGAGAGTGTGGTAAAATAGAAGGGCACGTAGAACGTAAATTTGGACATATGCCATTAGAGTTAACGATTACTAAAAAGGGTAAGAAAGCAAAAGTTAATCACTTGGAACAAAATCGTTTGAGTATGTATGTGGGACAAATGAATGTTGTAATGTTCGCACCTGAAGATTTACATATTGTCAAAGGTAGCCCACAATTACGCAGACGTTTTTTAGATATGGAAATAGGACAAATCTCAAGAGTGTATTTGCACGACTTAGTTAATTTTCAAAAGGTGTTGAAACAACGCAATGCTTTGCTAAAAGCAAATCGTGGTAAGTTGGACCTTCAGGATGTAATGTTCGACATTTATACAGAACAGTATATTCAAGTGGCGGTACAAATAATTCGCAAGCGTTTCTATTTTATGGAGTTGCTTCAAAAATGGGCAAATCCTATTCATCAAGGTATATCACGTGGCCTAGAGACACTTGAAGTTTCATATGGAACTTTAAAAGATCTACATTCTGGGCAGACTGTTGATGAAATGGAAACTATTTTTGCGAATCAGTTGAAAAATGTTAGAAGACGCGAATTAGAACGAGGGCTGACATTAGTAGGTCCACATCGTGATGATTTGCAGTTTTTTGTGAATGGATATGATATTCAAACATTTGGGTCACAAGGTCAGCAACGAACAACGGCTCTCTCTTTAAAACTTGCAGAAATTGAGTTAGTAAAGCAGGAAGTAGGAGAAACACCTATTTTATTATTGGACGATGTGTTATCTGAATTAGATGATTATCGTCAATCACACTTACTGAGTTCGATGCAAGGACAGGTTCAAACATTTGTCACAACGACAAACATTACTGGAATTGATCATGATACGATCCAGCAAGCAGCCATTTTTGAAGTGCATGCTGGTTCTGTAAAGCGTGAAAGATAGAAAGTAACGGTTTGCTAGGTTTGGAAAGGAAAGGTGAACACCTTGGCAATGGAAGAGAAAGATATGCAGCCAGCTTATGATGCGAATCAGATACAAGTATTAGAAGGCCTTGAAGCTGTCCGTAAACGTCCCGGTATGTATATTGGAACGACAAGTGCGAAAGGTCTTCATCACCTCGTATGGGAGATAGTGGACAATAGTATTGACGAAGCACTTGCTGGCTATTGCGATCACATAGAAGTAACAATTGAAAAAGACGATTGGATTCGCGTAGAAGACAATGGTCGTGGGATCCCAGTTGGCATTCAAGAATCAACAGGAAGACCAGCCGTAGAAGTCATTATGACTGTTCTCCACGCCGGCGGGAAATTCGGCGGTGGCGGTTATAAAGTTTCTGGTGGTTTGCACGGTGTTGGTTCATCCGTTGTTAACGCGTTGTCTGAAAAGACAGAGGTCTATGTTAGACGGGATAATAAATTATTTGCCATTGAATTTTCCAGAGGACCTGTTTCAAAAGAGTTAGAAGTGATTGGAGATTCCGATGAGACTGGAACGACTATTCGTTTTAAAGCGGACCCTGAAATCTTCACTGAAACAACTGTCTATGAGTACAGTACACTTGCTACGCGTTTGCGTGAACTAGCTTACTTGAATCGTGGGTTACGTATAACCATTACAGATGAACGCGGTGAAGAAACAAAAACTGAACTGTTCCATTACGAAGGCGGTATTAAATCATACGTACAGCATTTGAATGCGAATAAAGAACCGATTTTTGAAGATCCGATCTTCATCGAAGGGGAACGTGACGGAGTTTCAATAGAAATTGCTATGCAATACAATAGCGGTTATGCAGAAAATCTGCTGTCATTTGCTAATAATATTCATACGTATGAAGGTGGTACGCACGAGTCAGGCTTTAAAATGGCATTGACACGCGTTATCAACGACTACGCACGAAAAAATGGCTTATTGAAAGAAGCAGATGTCAATCTATTAGGGGATGATGTGCGAGAAGGACTTACAGCAATTGTCTCAATCAAACATCCAGACCCCCAGTTTGAAGGCCAAACGAAAACAAAACTTGGAAACTCCGAAGTAAGCACAATTACAAATTCACTATTTTCCGAAGCATTGCAACGGTTTTTAATTGAAAACCCTGTGGTGGCTCGTAAAGTTGTAGATAAAAGTACAATGGCAGCAAGAGCGCGTATGGCTGCAAAGAATGCTCGTGAATTGACGCGACGTAAATCTGCACTAGAAGTATCTAGCTTACCTGGAAAGCTATCTGACTGTTCTTCTAGAGATCCAGCGATTAGTGAATTGTATATCGTTGAGGGTGACTCGGCTGGCGGTTCAGCAAAAAATGGCCGGGATCGTCACTTCCAAGCAATTTTGCCTTTACGTGGTAAAATCCTAAACGTAGAAAAAGCACGTTTAGACCGAATTCTCGGAAATGCAGAGATACGCATGATTATTACGGCACTTGGTACAGGAATCGGCTCAGAATTTAATTTGGAGAAAGCACGTTACCATAAGCTCGTCATCATGACAGACGCTGACGTAGATGGTGCACATATCCGTACGTTATTATTAACATTCTTCTTCCGTTTCATGCGCCCGCTAATTGAAGCTGGGTATGTATATATTGCACAGCCACCGCTTTATCGTGTGCGCGCAGGGAAAAGGGAAGAATATTGTTATGACGAAGAAACATTACAAGAGATCTTGAGAAGTATGCCTGCTTCTCCAAAGCCAGATATTACACGCTATAAAGGTCTAGGTGAGATGAATCCGGAGCAACTGTGGGAAACAACGATGGATCCAGACAAGCGTACATTCCTACAAGTTCGTCTCGAAGATGCTATGGAAGCAGACAACACGTTTGAAGAATTGATGGGCGATGAAGTAGAACCGCGCAGAAGATTCATTGAAGAAAACGCTGTTTTTGTAAAAAATATCGATACCTAATCAGTCGTCAATCGTTTGTTGATTGACAGAAGTTGAATTTATAGATGTAAGTGGTGAAAGGAGCTTGACAACATGGCAGATTTGCCAAGAGGCGGAGTGCAAGAAATAAATATTAATACAGAGATGAAAACATCCTTTCTGAACTATGCGATGAGCGTTATCGTTTCTCGTGCGCTACCAGATGTTCGAGATGGTTTGAAGCCAGTACATCGACGTATTTTATATGCAATGCATGATTTGGGTATTACAGCGGATAAACCACATAAAAAGTCAGCACGTATCGTAGGGGACGTTATTGGTAAGTACCATCCACACGGTGACAGTGCTGTTTATGACACAATGGTTCGCATGGCTCAGGACTTCAGCTATCGTTATATGCTCGTTGACGGTCATGGGAACTTTGGTTCTGTTGATGGCGACGGTGCTGCAGCGATGCGTTACACAGAATCACGTATGTCGCGTATTGCGATGGAATTATTACGCGATATTAATAAGAACACAATAGACTTCCAAGCAAACTATGATGAACAGGAAAAAGAGCCTGCCGTTTTGCCAGGTCGTTATCCTAACCTACTAGTTAATGGTACATCAGGTATTGCAGTAGGAATGGCAACAAATATTCCTCCTCACCATCTGGGAGAAACAATAGATGCAGTACTTGCATTGGCAGAGAACAGTGCAATTACAACGGAAGAGTTGATGGAAATTATTCCGGGGCCAGACTTTCCAACGGGTGGCATGATTCTTGGACGTAGCGGAATCAGACGTGCTTATGAGACTGGCCGTGGTTCTCTTATTATCCGTGGTAAAGCGGAAATAGAGACTGCTTCAAATGGTCGTGAAACGATTATTGTGACGGAAATACCATTCCAAGTAAATAAGGCAAAGTTAATAGAAAAAATTGCGGAACTCGTACGCGATAAGAAGATTGATGGCATTACGCACTTGGCGGATGAATCAGACCGTACAGGGATGCGAATTGTCATTGAAGTTCGACGGGATGCAAATGCCAATGTATTGTTGAATAATCTGTATAAGCAAACTGCCTTGCAGACTAGTTTCGGGATTAATATGCTAGCACTAGTGGACAAGCAACCAAAAGTCTTGTCGCTGAAAGAAATTCTATTCCATTACTTGGAGCATCAAAAAGTAGTGATTCGCCGTCGTACGCAGTTTGAGCTCAACAAAGCCGAAGATCGTGCACATATCTTAGAAGGACTGCGTATAGCACTCGATCATATTGATCGGATCATTGCATTAATTCGTGCGTCTAAAACAACGGCTGAAGCGAAAACAAACTTGATGGAAACATTCGAGTTGTCTGATCGTCAGTCACAGGCCATTTTGGATATGCGTTTGCAACGTCTAACGGGTCTGGAACGCGATAAGATCGAATCTGAATACCAAGAGCTCTTAGCACTCATTTCAGAGTTACGTGCTATTTTAGCAGATGAACTGAAAGTGATTGAAATCATCACGGAAGAGTTAACTGAGATCAAAGAACGTTTTGCAGATGAACGCCGAACAGAGATTATGCTTGGCGGTGCCGAAACACTAGAAGATGAAGACTTGATTCCAGTAGAGAATTCCATCGTGACGTTAACTCATCAAGGCTATATTAAGCGCCTACCTGCAAACACTTACCGTAGTCAAAAACGTGGCGGTCGTGGTATTCAGGGGATGGGTACGAACGAAGATGACTTTGTTGAACACTTATTGAATACATCTACACATGACACGATCTTGCTATTTACTAGCCGTGGCCGCGTATTCCGTAAGAAGGGCTATGAAGTTCCTGAATATAGCCGAACTGCAAAGGGCTTACCGATCATCAACCTTATTGATTTTGAAAAAGATGAAAAAGTAACTGCAATGATCCCAATTAGTGAGTTTAGCGAAGATCATTACTTATTCTTTGCAACAAAACATGGTGTTGTCAAACGCACATCGATTATGGATTATGCAAATATCCGTGCAAATGGACTTATTGCATTAGGTTTGCGTGAAGATGATGAGTTAATTTCTGTGAAGATGACAAATGGAACGACAGATATTGCGATCTGTTCAAAACAAGGAATGCTTATTCGTTTCGATGAAGAGAGTATTCGTCCGCTTAGCAGAACTGCAGCTGGCGTACGTGGAATTCGCTTGCGTGAAGCAGATGAAGTCGTTGGCATGGATATAGTAACTCCAAACGACGACATTCTCGTAGTCACTGAGAAAGGCTATGGAAAACGGACGCCTGAAAGTGAATACCGTTCGCAGTCACGTGGTGGTTTTGGCCTAAAAACCATGCATATGACAGAGCGTAATGGAGATATTATTGCAATGAAAGCAGTTAATGGCGATGAAGATCTTATGCTCATTACAATTCATGGCATCCTAATCCGTATGTCCATTGGTGATATTTCAATATTTGGCCGTTCGACTCAAGGTGTTCGATTAATTCGTTTGGCAGACGATGAACTTGTAGCTACTGTCGCAAAAGTTGAAAAGGATGAAGATCGTGAAGAGGATATAGAAGAATCAGAAGTAATTGACGAACAAGTTTTAGATGAACTAGAAGATAAAGAGTAAGTAAAAGTTATTGAGGGGGCATCAAGTGCTACTTCAATAACTTTTTTTTATTTTATCTATGATATTTCAATCACGTACTATCCAAATAATTGTGAATAATATATGATAATGGATAGAGAAAAGGAGATTGGTGAAGCCGATGGATGTCTACAAAGAAGTGAGTGAATTACGTCCAGGTAACTTTTTAAGAGAAGATTTATATGCAAATACAAAGAATCCTATTATGGTAAAAGACACTAAGCTAACACTTGAGCACTTTGAAGTTCTTCGTTCATTCGGAATAACTAGAGTGTTGATCGAGTCAAAAGTACAAAGCCATTCAGAACATTCACTAGAAGAAAAGATAACTGAAGTGAAACTAACACCAGAAGTTGAAAGACTAATCAATCAAAGTCCACCTCCAAAGTCTAGGACGTTGGAGTCGTTATACGATGAAACGGTGGAAGCTTATCGTAAAGAATATGACGGATATAGATCTGGTAAGAAATTAGACGTTGCAACAGTCCGTTCAATTGCTCTACCGTTGATTCAAGCTTTCTTAGAAAACAAAGAATATGTAAGACGCCTGAATGATTTCTCCACAATCCAGCATTATCAGGCGCATCATTCAATCAGCGTAGGAATTTTAGCCGCATTAATTAGTGAACAGATGGGTTATCCAAAAGGGCAAGTGTTGCAAATAGGTGTTGCAGGTGTATTAGCAGACAGCGGAATGGCAAAAATTGATCAGACGATTATTGAAAAGGTTGCATTTTTGACAAGAGATGAGCTAAATAAAGTGAAGAAGCACGTCATTCATAGTTTTCAAATGGTCCAAGACTCACCACTAGTACGCCAAGAAATGAAAGTAGCTATTTTACAACATCATGAGCGGTTTGACGGTAGTGGATACCCAAGAGGAGTAAAAGGACAAGAACTTACAGAAATCTCCCAAATACTCTCCGTCGCAGATGTTTATCACGCAATGACATCAGAAAGACCTTATCGTCAAAAGGAGAACTCATTTAAAGTAATTGAGCTAATGCGTGAAGAAGAATTTGGAAAGTTCGATATGAAAATCATTCAAGTTCTTCACGAATTGATAAATAAGTTGTCTATCGGAACAAAAGTAAAGCTGACAACTGATGAAATAGCAGAAGTTATCTACTTACACCGTGATTTCCCATTGCGACCTATTGTTAAAGTTCTCGGTAACGGGGAACACATTGATTTATCAACCAACAGGAAAATCACTATTGCAAAGCTTATTTAAGTATTCATCTCCTGTCTACGCGGGAGATGAATGCATGATCTTTAGTGCAGTACCATTACAAATAATAATATACTAGTTTAGGCCTTTGCTAGACGTACCTTCTATAAAGTGCTTAATAAGTAAAGCGTGCAATATTTCGCGTCTAAGACCGATAAATGAAAAGGAATAAAGAAGATGGTAGTAATACTTGCTATCTACATATACACGTGTTATATTAATAACCGTCGTATTAAGCAGTCACGAAAACATCATTCTTAATTAAAAGAAAAACCTTTTAAGAAAAGTATTGACAATGAGATAACGACTTGGTATGATTAGAAAGTTGTCTCTTACGAAAGAACAACTACATGAACCTTGAAAACTGAACAGCAAAACGTTAACGAAATAAACGTTTGTGCATCGACTCTGTCGGTGACATAAACAAAATGAGTATCTTAATTGATGCCAGCAAATGAAA
>NZ_JAPMIW010000019.1:0-49322 GCF_033088395.1 Sporosarcina sp. GW1-11
TTCATTCGGTAAGTGCCAAAGCCCACTAAAACTACACTGTACATACTAGCGTAGGCACAACTGCGGGGTCGGCCGAAGCCATGAGACAACTAGCGCGCCTTTCGCTTGTTGGCTCATGGCGGGAGGCAATCCCCCACGTGCCGAAGCGATGATAGGAAACCGACCTTTACTAACTTCAGTATCGAAAATAAGTCGAGCCACGATCCAACACAAAATGGGTTCACCCCGTACCAAAGCCTACTAAAACTACACTGTACACACTAGCGAAGGCACAACTGCGGGGTCAGCCGAAGCCATGAGACAGCTAGCGTTCTTTGCTAGTTGGCTCATGGCGGGAGGCAATCCCCCACGTGCCGAAGCGTTGATAGGAAGCTGATCTTTACTAACTTCAGTAACATAAAAAAGTCGAGCGACGACACATTACTAACTAGTAGTAAGTCCCAGACACATCAATCCGCTTCTATATGTAGAAATGTAATTCGTCACTGAACCCACTTCGGCGCTGGCGGATGGCTCCCGCAATGAGCCAGAAAGGAAGTGCACCTCTCTGTCTCATCGCTCCGCCTGCCGCTTGTAAGGCGCCTACGTTCAGTTAGGAAAATAAATAGCATAGTACATTGAAGTTGAAAGGTTTAATTCGGTAAGTACCAAAGCCCACTAAAACTACACTGTACATACTAGCGCAGGCACAACTGCGGGGTCGGCCGAAACAAAGAGACAGCTAGCGCCTTTTGCTAGTTGGCTCTTTGTGGGAGGCAATCCCCCACGTGCCGAAGCGGTGATAGGAAGCTGATCTGTACTAACTTCTGTAGCGTAAAAAAGTCGAGCAACGACACATTACAAACGAGTAGTAAGTCCAAGACACATCAATCCGCTTCTATATGTAGAAATGTAATTCGTCACTGAATTCACTTCGGCGCTGGCGGTAGGCGCCTTCGTTTTTAAGTAGTAGTAGTTAGCAAGTACATTGATGTCAATAAGTGAAATTCAGTAAGTTTCAAAGACTACCAACACTACACTATACTTATTAGCGTAGGCACAACTGCGGGGTCAGCCGAAGCAAAGAGACAGCTAGCGCCTTTTGCTAGTTGGCTCTTTGTGGGAGGCAATCCCCCACGTGCCGCAGCGGTGATAGGAAACAGACCTTTACTAACTTAAGTATCGAAAATAAGTCGAGCTACGATCCAACACAAAATGGGCTCCCCCCGTACCAAAGCTTACAAATCTTCACTGTACTCACCAACGAAGGCACAACTGCGGGGTCGGCCGAAGCCAGGAGACAGCTAGCGCGCTCTTCGCTTGTTGGCTCATGGCGGGAGGCAATCCCCCACGTGCCGAAGCGGTGATCGAAGGCTGATCTGTACTAATTTCAGTAACATAAAAAAATCGAGCAACGACCCTACACAACAAAAAACCATCACAACCAGTCGAATAAACGACCAGCCGTGATGGTTAGCGCAACTTACATCATAAACCAAATATAATGCGCCTCTTCCGGAGTCCCCGGCTTAACCGAAGCACTCTTCGGAAAAGGAACCTTCTCTGCAGCCGCATGAATCAACGCACCCACATACGGATTCAACCGTTCTGCCTTCTTGAAAAACTCCGCACTGCGCTCAGATTCCCCTTGCGTCTTGTCCATCTCAATCAACCACGCCAAATAATGATACGCCGCATCCTCTTGAGAAATCTCTGCACACGCCTTATGCACCTGCTCGGCCTGTTCAATCTCATCTTGATTAATCAACGACGCAATCGTCAAATAACGAACACCTTGATGATCATGGAGATCTAACGTCAATAAACGTAGGAACAATTCACTCGACTCCGCATAACGCTTGTTACTATACAGCCACACACCATAGCTCAATAAACTACGTAAATACGGGCGATTCGGTGCGAAAGCCCAAGCATCTTCCGCTTGATCGTCAAACTGCTTTTCCCCAGAGAAAATCGCTTGCTTGAACAGCTTTTCCTTTTCTTCTGACGCCTCTGTAAATTCTGCTTGTAACAACAGCGCGTCCACATTCGTCGAATCCGCACCAAACGCTTGCTGAGCAAAGTCATGACGTTGCTCAACAGTCTCCGCATTGTACGCCATATAACAAAGCATCTGCGCTTCTTGTTGCTGATTTTCCGGCTCAAATGGTTTTTTAATCGCTTGCTGAATGAATGCTTGTGCTTCTTCTAGTGTCTCGAAATTATTTTTCTTCGACAGCATATGCACTTGCCAATTCGTTTGCTCCGTTGGACGTGGATCCGTTCCAACATAATACGCAATACCTGAATTGCCTTCATTCATCATTTGTTCTAAATCACCAATCTTAGCTTTCAACGCATCGGTATGCTTTCTATAAGAAGACACCGACACATCAAACATCTTACCAACTTCCGTTTGCGTATACGTATTTGGCATCATGTCCAGATCCACAGCTAATTGGAAAGCTGCAGCCGCCAACACTTCTGGCTTACGGAACTTCGGCTGTTGATCTGTAAAGTAATATGCCAATAATGAAAGCAACATTTCATAAGCGCCTGGATACATGTCTTCACTTTCTAATTTCGCATCCACTATTTCAACGACTTCACGTTGAAGTGGCGTAAAGTTTTGTTCCACAATATCGGTCAACGTCTGTGCATCTAATTTACAAATAAATTCATAGATGTCCACGAGGTGATTTTTGAAGAAGTCAAAACTATTGTTTTCATCAGCTGATTCTGCAAGTTTCTGTACTTGCGAAACTAACTCTTTACTCATATGTTCATTGACAGCTATTGCAGAAATCGGCATGACATGACGTTCATCATTGCGAAATTCCTCTAGCATAATCGCAAGCACAGCCTTTACATCAGCCGGCTCACCTGGCTCTTTCCCTAATAAATACTCGCCTTCACCAAGAATTTCTTTCATATGGTACACTCGCTCATCCGTCGAAACGACTTCAGCAAATGTAATGAATGAATTTTGCCAGCTTTTTAGTATATTGCGTACCGCTTTATTTTGCGTACGATTCAACGCTTTTACAAGATGACGGCGCCACAAATCTTTTCGGACAATGAAGAAGTAATAATCACTAACATTCGTTACTAGCTCTTCTTCCTCCATCCAGTCACCTAGACGTCCGCGCCAGTCCATCAATAACGCTTCCAATGCTTGCAATTCTGCAGGTGCCAATGACGTTTCATAATAACTGTTCAGTACACTTTTCAGTTCTATTTGAATTTGATTCGTGCCTGGCTCGCTCGTTTTCCCACAGCATTCCAGCACAATTTCCCCACTTCCGCATGGGCATTTCTCATAATTCCCCATCACATCGAACACAACCTTTTCTTTTTACTATAACACAAAAAAAAGAAGCTCCGCATGCCTAGAGGCACACAGAACTGTTCATTTTCAGCTTTTAGCCTTTTTCATCTCTTCTGTTACAGGAGTAAATGACGGTGGCACGACCCGTTTAATAAACAAGGAAAGTACTAGCGCACCTACTGTAATGAGCGTGGAGACGAAGAATGCATGATTGACACCATCAAGCATCGCCATACGCTTGATTTCTTCTGTCATCGACGATATATCGACTCCTGCAGCAGTCAATTCATTCGCTTGCTCGGCAGCTGACTTTTCTAAACGATTCGTCATGATTGTCAGCAAGAGCGCAGTACCAATTGCACCGGACACTTGTTGCAATGTATTGTTCATCGCAGTACCATGAGGATTGGATTTCATCGGCAATGAATTCATCCCATTCGTCATGATCGGCATCGTAACCATTGATAAACCGAACATCCGGATCGTATAAATCATCATCAAATAATAATAACCCGTATCCATTTCCAAACGGCTCAGATAATAGGTTGACACAACAGATATGGTCAACCCGGTGTAAACCAGCACGCGCGGACCATATTTATCGAATAGTCTACCAGTGATTGGTGACATAAGCCCCATAACAACCGCACCCGGTAACAACAAAATCCCTGCATGGAGCGGTGAAATACCACGAACACTTTGAACGTACAGCGGCGTTAAAATCATTCCCGAGAACATCGCAATAGATAGTACAATCGAAATAGCGGATGCTAACGTGAACATCGGATGCTTATAAATTTTGAAATCGAGCATCGGTTCTTTCATATTCAACTGCTTCACTACGAAAATAATAAGCGCTACCGTACCGATAGCAATTGTGCCGTATACTTCTGTCGCTCCCCAGCCCTTTTCACCAGCAGAACTGAAGCCATACAATAGCCCACCAAACCCAATACTAGATAGCACAAGTGACAAAAAATCTAATTTCACATCGCGATTCGGTGTGATATTTTTCAGTTTGAAAATAGCAAGGACAATTGTTAATAAAGCAATTGGCAAGACAATTACAAACAGCATACGCCATGAATAATGCTCAACTACCCAACCAGACAATGTCGGCCCAATAGCAGGTGCAGTGAACATAACTAAACCAAACATCCCAAGCGCTGTCCCACGTTTTTCAATCGGGAACGCTGTTAACATAACATTCATCAGCAACGGCATCATCAATGCAGATCCACACGCTTGAATCATGCGGGATACAATTAATAGATAAAACGTTGGAGCAATAATTGCTAAGAATGTACCTAATGAAAACAAGATCATCGCTGTTAAGAAGATCTTTTTATTCGTAAACTTTTGAATGAAAAATGCACTAGCAGGAATCAAAATCCCGTTGACGAGCATGTATCCAGTCGTCAGCCATTGAACATCCGACGGACGAATCGCGAACTCTTCCATGATGACCGGCAGTGCAATATTGAGTAATGTGTTGTTTAGAATGGCAACAAAGGCCCCAATGAATAATATCGCAATGACCCCATAAGGAGGGTTTTCATGCATTTTCTTAATATCTACCGATTCTTCCATAGTATCCTCCTGTGTGTACTTATAAATTACAATAGATTTCATTTTATACCTACAGTCCAATTATTTCAACTTAAAAAACTCAATCATCAAAAACGGTTGATATGACAACATTTACGAGTTAGTATACTAGATAGACCCACGGTATAAATAAAATTTAAAAACTCAGGTGATAGCGAATGAACGATCGGAAGAAACTTGTATTACAAACCGCAAAACAGTTATTTATCGAAAATGGCTTTCAAGCAACTTCTATTCAAGACATCTTGAATGAAGCACATATTTCAAAGGGAACATTTTATAACTACTTTTCATCCAAAAATGAGTGCTTGATGGCAATCTTGCGTGACGCTTATTATCTATCGTTCTTGCATCGCAACGAACTGGCAATCGGCAAAGACCTTAGCGATCCACAAGTACTTTCTGAACAGATCCATATCCGCCTTTCAATGAATCGCGAACAAAATCTGTTGCCCCTTTTTGAAACCGTTGTACATTCATCGGATGAGGAATTGCGGGAGTTCTTAAAACAGATGCATTATCGCGAGCTTGCATGGATTGCTAAGCGATTGGTGGACATCTACGGCAATGAAATAAAAGTCTATGCGTTCGATTGCGCGTCGATGATGTTTGGCTTTATCCAACATTCATTAGGCATCTGGAAAAGTTCAACCGTGGAGCCACTGGATACGAAACAGTTAGTGAACTTCATGATGCAGCGAATGGAAGTCATCGTACCCGATATTATTCAGCAGAATACATGCTTTTTATCGCAAGACATTGTAGAAAGGATCCTGACGGGCGCAGAGATGTATCCAGTGACACAGGATGTATTAGTTGAGAAGATGCAGGCATTTGTTGATGGGTTACCTAAAAGTATCGGCAAACAGTACGGTCAGTTTTTAGTAGAAGAACTTTCGTCTACTAGTCCCCGCAACTATATGCTCGAGTCTGTCGTCCGCTCGTTCCGCCAAGCGTTCGAAGGTTCTGATTTTCAATTGCAAGCAGTCGAACTATCTGCCGCAGTTTGGTCGTTTATTCATAAGACGGAATAGCGGAGGAATGAGGGGTAATGGGAAGGATACCGTTACTCTGCGTTTCACTAGTGTATTTTTCTAAAAATAGTAAGTAGAAACATCAACTTACTACTCAGCTTTTGCATTTGAACGTAAAAGGTCAGGATCTGTCATTCTGAAGCTTGGTAATCACGTAGAGAAAATCCCAGACCACTTAATTCGTCGACAATCAAAAAACGCGCCTCTGAGTCTAACCCCAGAGTCGCGTTCCTTTATATCCATTAAGTCACTTGATGATTCGGCTCCTCGCCTTTCGCAAAGGCCAATAGCGCTTTTTGGTTGAGGCCCATCATTGCTAGCCTTGTTTTGACGGTGGCACTTCCGATATGTGGAAGCACCGTGATATTCGGTAGCGTCAGTAACGGATGATCGAGTGGCACAGGTTCAGTTTCGAAAACGTCCAAGCCCGCTGCATGGATTTTCTTCGTGCGCAACGCGTCAAATAACGCATTTTCGTCTACGATACCGCCACGCGCCACGTTGATCAGAATGGCAGTCTCTTTCATTCGCTCCAGCTCATCTTTGCCAATCAAGCCTTTTGTTTCAGCACTATACGGTACCAGGATTAAGACAAAGTCAGATGAGGCAAGCAACTCCTCAAGTTCTGCATACGTACAACCATACATATCTTCCACTCCATGCTTCCTGCTGCGATTATGATAGAGTACGTCCATGCCAAACCCTTTCGCACGGCGCATAACTGCTTCACCAATTCGTCCCATACCGACAATACCTAATGTCGACCCGTAAATATCCACTCCCGTAAAACCAAGCGGCTCCCAGGACGTCCATCTTCCTTCACGCAATGCATTTTCTGCCCCGATCAGATCACGCGCAGTTGCCATCAATAAAGCGAAAGCCAAATCTGCCGTTGTTTCCGTTAGTACATCCGGAGTATTTGTCACGATGATCCCTCGTGTTCGTGCCGCTTCTACGTCAATATTATTATAACCAACCGCCATATTGACGATGATTTTCAATTTCGAAGCCACTTGTAACACTTCGTCGTCTATTTGATCTGAAATGACTGTCCATAACGCGGTCGCAGTTGCACATTTTTCTAGCAATACGTCTCGCGGAACAGCAACAGTCGTTGATTGCCACATATCCACTTCATACAGTTCACGAAGCGGTGCTACTATTTCTTCCGGCATCTCCCGGCAAATATATAACGTCGGTTTCACACTGCTCACCCCTTCAGCCACCAATATAATTCATATCAATTTTCTTACGGTTCTTTACAGTCTGCTCCGTTCGTTCATCGGAATAGCGATCTGTCCGCCCTCTCCAAACAGCTGCGATTTCTTCAAACAACTCTTCATCTGACTTATCTGATCGAATTAATTCACGAATATCAAAGCCTTCCGAAGCGAATAAACAAGTATATAACTTACCTTCAGAAGATAAACGAGAACGCGTGCATGTGGAACAAAACGATTCTGAAACGGATGTAATAAACCCTACTTCAGCGTCACTATCCTTGTAGCGATAACGTTTTGCGACTTCTCCGTAGTAGTCCTCTTCCACTGGTTCCATAGCATATACTTCAGACAGCATCGTATACATTTCTTTCTTAGTGACTACTTTCTTAAAACTCCAGCCGTTATCATTGCCGACATCCATGAACTCGATATAGCGCAATGTAATCCCTAGATCCTTGAAATACGTCGCCATTGGAAGAATTTCACTTTCATTGACACCTTTTTGTACGACCATATTCACTTTTATCGTAAAGCCAATGTCCTGCGCTTTTTTAATGTTTTTTAGAACGAGATCAGGTGAAATGCCACGGCCATTGATCTGACCAAACAGTTCTGCGTCGAGTGCATCTAAACTAATGTTCAAACGTCGCAACCCCGCATCATACAGTGGTTGCGCATATTGGCCAAGCAGTACTGCATTCGTCGTCAATCCGATGTCTTCAATTCCTTCGATGCTGTGTAGCTTCTGGATCAACTCAGGTAAGTCCCGTCGCATCAACGGTTCTCCACCAGTTAACCGAAGTTTTTTCACACCTAGCTTAGCAAATATCCTAGCCAGACGTTCGAGCTCTTCGAATGACAGTAACTTATTTTTCGCCAAAAACATAAAGTCATCACCAAAAATCTCTTTCGGCATGCAGTACGTACAGCGAAAATTACAGCGATCCGTTACAGAAATCCGTAAATCCCGAATCGGTCGGCCCAGTTGATCAACGATGGCATCCATTCCTTCATCTCCTTTCTAGTTCACATGGTGTATTGACATTTTTAAACGCAAGCTCTGGTTGATTGGTCAATAAATTACCTTCTATCCACTCCACTTGATGTAGCGCTTGTACATGCATGACGCGCCGGTTATTTTCTAGCAACGCTTGACGAATCGTTGGCTTCACCGTCCCCCGCCAAATCGATACGAGGGGATGTAGCTTGCCTTCAACCGTTACTCCCGTCACATCTCCTTGATGCCTAGCTAATAAATTCGCTATGACATCATGTTCCATGAAGGGCATATCACATGGCAACACGATATAACGCTCTGCATCCACAAGTTCCATGGCAGATAAAATACCTGCTAACGGACCCATTCCAGCAAACAGGTCACTATCTGTCGTTACGTGAAGATCACGCGGAAACCGCTCAACGAATTCAGGACGAGTAACTACTATAATTTCCTCGCAAAACGGTCGCAATGCCTCTACCGAATAGCGATAAAACGGCTGACCTTCATACTTCGCAAACGCTTTTGGTTCACCAAATCGTCTAGACTGTCCACCCGCAAGTAGAATACCGACCGTCTGCTTCATCCGCCACTCACTGGTGGAATGAAGGCGCAAACATCACCCGATTGAATGACGTCTTCTTTACGTGCATACTCTTCATTGACCGCCACGTGAATCGTCTCTTTACCAAAGCCAGGATACGTTTCTTCAGCCCAGTCGAGCAATTCTTCTACCGTTAATGAAGCACGATCCAAAGATTCCTCTCCTTTACCCGTTAACTCCCGCAACCTCGCAAAGTAATGAACTGTAATCATTGTGACCCGCTCCCTTTCTCCGGATATTTCTTTTGTGCACCGATCCATTGTTCGCCATCTTCCCAAATTTCTTTCTTCCAAATGGGCACGATTTCTTTAATGCGCTCAATCGCATATTCATTCGCTTCATACGCTTCTTTCCGGTGAGGAGAAGAAACTGCGATCACAACTGCAATATCTGATATCTTCAATTCGCCAATTCGGTGCGCTATCGCCACTTGGACGCCTGGCCATTTCTCTTCCATCTCCGCACCAATTTCAGCCAATTTCTTCTCCGCCATCGGAATATACGCTTCATATGCTAGATACAACGTGCGCACACCATGTGTCCATTCGCGTACATGCCCTGTAAAGACCGTCACCGCACCAGCTGCAGGATGCAATACGAGATCGCTATACGCCTGCGGATTAATAGGTGTGTCTACTATTTCAAATCGCTTCATTGCGCTTCCTCCATCCACTGCTGTAACCAATTGTCGAGTAACGTACTATCCGAAAAAAGTGCATGTGTATCCGCTATTTTGATGACGCCTTGTAGCGACTTGAGCGTTACCCGATCCTCTTCATTACGAAGAAGCACCACTTTTTCGCCAACTTCTTGTTTATATCCTTCTATCAATAACACATCTGGACTACTTGAAGCAGCCAGTGCTTTTAGTTTTTGGAATGAAGGTTCTTTTTGTTGCATCAATTGTAGCATACCACCCCCTGCCACTACGGTTGAGATGGCTCCAGCCGCCAGAAATTGTACCGTGTCAGTCTCAGCTGGGGGCAGATCCGGTGCGCCACCATGTCCATGATGTTTCAGCACAGCGACTTCCAACCCTAAACGTTGCAACACCGTAATCCAATGCGCAATCAATGTCGTTTTGCCGCTGTTTTTATAGCCGACGATATGTAGCGTTTTCATAGTTCCCAACGCTCCACACCTTGTTCCATACCTAACAACAAGACATCTACTACCATTCCTTTTTCAAAGCCCCGCGTTCCACTCGGCAAGACAATAATACAATTCCCCCGTGCAATTGATGACACGGCACTTGATTTATTGAAACCAGCAGGCGTTGCGACAATTCCTTGCGACGTCATTTCCCAGCTCGCACGAATAAAACGAGTGAACGGATTGGCTTTCTTGAAATCTTCACCAAGTATCGCTTGAATCCTCGGCATATAAGGCGTTGTACAGCCCATCATCGCTAAGATTGCTGGGCGCGCAAACAATTCAAAACCCGTAAAACATGCAGAAGGATTACCCGATAAACCAAACAACAATTTATCGCCTAACACCGCAACCGTCGTCACACTCCCTGGACGCATCGCTACTTTATTGAACAATACTTTCGCGCCTAAACGTTCGTAAATAGCTGGTAAATAATCAAAATCACCTACAGATACACCGCCCGTTGTAATAAGTACATCCGTCTCTCGGAGCGCACATTCCACAATTTCCGTACAACTATCCAAATTATCTTCCATCATGCCATACGACTTCGATTCAATCCCCATCCGCGTTAATTGCGCATGAATCATCGGTCCGTTTGAATTACGAATCTTACCCGGCACCAATTCATCCGCCACATCAAGCAACTCTGTACCCGTAGACAACACACCTGCAACTGGCTTCTTCGCGACACGCACTTGCGAATAACCAAACGTCGCCAGCAAAGCAATCGTTCCCGGATGAATGAGCGTGCCTGCTTCAATCAATTGCTCTCCTTGTTTTGCATCTTCGCCTTGCCGTGAGATATTTTCTCCCGGTTCAAACGGTTTGCGCAATGTAAATCCTATGTCATTTTCCACCGTTTGCTCAAGCATTACAACCGCATCCGCTTGTTCGGGAATGAGAGCACCCGTCATAATTCGGAATGACTCTCCTTGTTCAATCGGTCGATGCGCTACATGCCCCGCTCCAATTTCACCTACTACGTTAAACGACTTACGCTCTTCTCCTGATGCGCCCGCAGAATCTATTGCACGAATCGCGAAGCCATCATACGGCGAACGATCAAACGGTGGCACATCATGTTTCGCCACGATCGGCTCCGCCAACACGCGGCCATATGTATGTTCTAAATCTAAAATTTCCGTCTTCAATGGTTGCACATGTGACATCACGCGTTCTACTGCTTCCGCCACTTGGATAGGCTTACGAATTTCTACCACGTACATCTCCTCTTTCTTTTGTTATACTTACGAGTACAATGAATCGAAAGGATGAAAAACATGTCCGAACTCACTCACTTTAACGAACAGGGTCGCGCTAAAATGGTCGATGTTTCTAGTAAAGAAATCACCCTACGCACGGCAATCGCTACGTCATCTATTATTGTCAACCAATCCATCTATGAGCAAATCACGCATGGTACGAATAAAAAAGGTGACGTCTTCGCAGTCGCCCAAGTCGCTGCCATTATGGCTGCTAAAAATACATCCACAATTATTCCGATGTGCCATCCGTTACCACTAACAGGTGTAGATGTCCGATTTGATTGGAAAATCGACGAAGTGACGAAGCATTACGAAGTACTTATAGAAGCTACAGTTAAAACAAAAGGTGTCACAGGCGTTGAAATGGAAGCCCTCACCGCCGCTTCCGTAGCCGCACTGACGATTTACGATATGTGTAAAGCAGCCGGCAAAGAGCTGATCATCGGATCCACGATGTTGCAAAATAAAACAGGTGGAAAAAATGGAGACTACACACGCGCAGACTAATCGTCGCGCGTTTTTTTATTGGTTGCGCTCATAGAATGGGGGTTTGCGATCATAGAACCCACTCTACCGATCATAGACACTGGCCACGCGATCATAGAAACCGCTCAACCGATCATAGACACCGCCCTCGCGATCATAGAACACGCTCAACCGATCATAGAACCCCGCCACGCGATCATAGAAACCGCTCCTACGATCATAGAAACCGGCCACGCGATCATAGAACACGCTCAACCGCTCATAGACACTGGCCTCGCGCTCATAGAACTCGCTCCACCGATCATAGACACCGGCCTCACGATCATAGAAACCACTCCACCGATCATAGAAACCGGCCTTGCGCTCATAGAACTCACTCCACCGATCATAGACACTGGCCTCGCGCTCATAGAACACGCTCCTACGATCATAGACACCAGACACGCGATCATAGAACTCACTCCACCACTCATAGACACTGGCCACGCGCTCATAGAACCCACTCCACCGATCATAGACACCGGCCTTGCGCTCATAGAACCCACTCCACCACTCATAGACTACCAACCAAACTCATCACTAACAAATTACCCTTCCAAATGTTTCGTTAGCTCATGCACAATATGTGGTAACTCCGGTACAATCAACTTATCCATCGCAAGCGTCACTGCTTTTGAAGACCCAGGCAATAAAAATACCACTTGCTCGCCAATCGCCCCCGCGGTCGCGCGACTTAATAACGCTTTTGACCCCACATCTTCGGTATAGCTTAAGAAACGAAACAACTCACCAAAACCATCTAGCGGCTTTGTAAAATGAGGTGCAACCGTCTCAACCGTAATATCACGCGCGCCAATGCCTGTACCACCCGTGAAAATCATCGCTTGAACTGCTGCATCCAACCGCCACGCAGACAACTGTTGTGTAATTCGCGTAGCTTCATCTGGACAAATTTCATAATGCTTCACATGATGCCCAGCTTCCGCCAACTTTTCACAAATGATTTTTCCACTTTTATCATCTGCTTTCGTTCGTGTATCACTAATCGTCAATACCGCAACCGTCACAGATTTCTTACGCGCTTGCTGCGGTAAATGTGCCTCTTCCATTCGCTACACCCCTTAACCAAATAATGAATGATACATTTTCCTACCCATTCGCATATCTTTCAGACCATGTATTAATAACCGTCCATTTCCAAATAAAATACAGCGATAGCCTTCCGCTTGAAACTCAACGAAAAATGGGGTCTCGCGGTACTCCATTTTCAATCGCTTCGCTACTTGCACACCGTCACTCAAGGACAACTCCCGTCCCTCATCAGGTATAATCTGCACCGTATCACGACCACAAAGCACCGCGAATTGCGTGCCTGAAGACTGATGCAACGCAGGGTACGTCGGATGATTTCCACATGTTTCACAATTCGGATCTTGCAGTCGACTAATTCCCGCTTCTACAGATGTATTATTCCACACATCAAAATGCAGAAGCTTTGTACGCATAGCAGACCTATTTCCTGTCAGCCATTTCAACGCTTCCGCACTTTGATGCGCAGCGGAAATTTGAACAGCAGGTGCAATCACTCCTACCGTATCACATGTTTCATTAACAGATGGAAGGACCGGTAGGAGACAACGGAAGCAAGCGGTCTTGCCTGGAATGAAAGGAAACACGCTGCCTGAACTGCCGACAACTGCCCCATAAATCCATGGAATATCTAGCGACCAAGCAACATCATTGATCAGCAACCGCGTCTCAAAATTATCCGTCGCATCAAGCAGTATATCCGCCGTTTTAGCAATTTCCGCAAGTAACGGACCATCCACATGATCCAGAACGGTTCGAATGTCCACATCTTCACGAATATCACGTAATCTACGCTCAGCTGCCACCACTTTCGGTAGACTATTTCGTGCATCTGTTTCCGTAAATAATTGCTGTCTCTGCAAATTAGAGGCTTCTACATAATCACGATCCGCAAGCGTCACCTTGCCAATGCCTGCACGAACAAGCGTCTCCGAAATGGAGGAACCAAGCGCTCCACAACCGATAATAACGGCATGCGACTCCGCTAAAGATTGCTGTCCTGCATTCCCGATCGGTCGAAATAATGTCTGTCTTGAATAACGATTCTCCACTTCACCCGCATCCTTTCATCTAACAGCAAGCGAGGCAATCAGTTATAGTAACTGATTGCCTTCTGCTGTTTCGGGACTAATATCGCTAAATGATCCAACGTAACGAACGACGTCACCCGTCCCATCTTTTACAGCACTAATAGATAAAAACTCTAAATACTCTTCACCGTTTTTCTTCTTATTCCAAATCTCACCTTGCCACACACCATGTTCTTCAATCTCACGCCACATCGTATCATAGTACGCTCGATCATGCCGTCCGGAACTTAATATATTCGGACTCTTACCGAGTACTTCCTTTTCACTATAGCCCGTCAGCTGCGTAAACGCTGGATTGACTGACACAATAACGCCTGTTCGATTGGTTACGAGAATCCCTTGTCTCGTCGAATCAAATACTTCCTTCGATAGACTGGCACGATCCATATAATACAACCAAATAATCAATACTAAACTTGCGAGTGAAACTTGAGAGAATGCCATAAAGCCAATGGAATAAGAACCTGTCATGGAGAAGATCGTTGCCAGCAATAAAGGAGGGAAAAATCCACCCAAACCGCCCATCATCGATACAATCCCGTTGACCGTTCCTGCTTGTTTACTAAAGTATAACGGCACTAATTTAAAAATGACACCGTTCCCAATTCCGGCAGCTGCCGCAATCATAATACTCCCCACTGTATAGAGCGCAATATCAGGAGAAAATGCGAGAACGATAGATGCTACGGTTAATCCAGCAAAACAACCCATCAACAAAAATAACGGTTGGAATTTATCCCCTAACCAGCCACCGAATGGACGTAATAACGTCGCTACTACGATGAACCCTGCTGTCCGAAGACCGGCGTCTACTTTATCAAGTCCGAAATAATTGACGAGGAAACTTGGTAAGAACACTGTGAACGCTACGAACGAACCAAACGTGATGAAATAAAATAACGAGAAAAACCACAGCTTCTCATTTTTATAAACACCTTTAATCTGTTCGACAAGTGGCGCTTTTACTTTTACTTCCTTACGATCACCAAAGAAGAAATTCAATGCGATGAACACTAGCAATAAAACCAAGTACATTTTAACCGTCAGAGCCCAGCCGAATTTCATCGCTAGTACAGGGGCAGAAAACGTCGTAATCGCTGTTCCAATATTCCCCATACCATAAATCCCATTGACTAAACCGTGCTTTTCTTTAGGATAATACTTCGGCAACGATGTAACACCGACAGAAAAAACCGCGCCGCCCACACCTAGCAACGTACCGCCAATCAATAATCCCGTCACTGTTGATGTTTCACTTATGTAGTAGACAGGAAATAGTAATACGATGAAACTAATAAAAAACATGACACGCGCACCATACACATTGGCATAATAACCAAGCGGTATACGCAAAACGGAACCGAGTACTACGGGAATCGCTGTAATGATGGCCACGCGTTCAGGCGGTATACTAATATCTTCGCTAATAAATGGTAGCAAAGATGAAATGAGCACCCATACCATGAAACCGACAACTAGATTTGCCGTCTGTAACGGCAACTGGATCTTTTGTGTCATAGGAATCCATCCAATCTAAAGTTAGTTACGAAACTACCCAAATGACTCTCTGCTTCTCTTACGACTCTGGCAAAATAGATGTATACAGTTGTTCAAACAGCTCATCTTGTTCATTTGCTCGCAAAACAGATAACACCATTGGAAAGATGACATTTTCTTCTTTAATGAAATGAATCATCATGACCTCAAACGCTTCGCCTGCGTCTTTCACCACATCTTGCATCATCTGAAGTGTAAACTGAGACAAATCTCCTCTCGTATGGTGAAGGAAATGCCCAATAAATGCATCAATTTCATCATGCTCTTCTTGCACCGCTTGAACAGGCCCTTGATCGTTTCCTACATACTTAGCTAGCATAGGAAATAAGAATTTCTCTTCTTTTTCCGTATGATTTTTGAGTGGATCAATGAATTCTATGACGAGCTTACGTAATTGCTGAAGCGCAACCAAGCCTTCCTCACGGGAAAAGCGTTCGTTTTCAAAATCCAAAACAATCGCATGCCATTGATTCATTTCATGTGTTAAGAAACGATGTTCATTTTCTAGTACACGTAAAGCTGGCAGTGTATGCGTGAAGCGTTGGTTGACCATCTTCCTCCACCTCCTTCATTAGAAGTTTAAAAACTTCTT
Source organism: Sporosarcina sp. GW1-11 (assembly GCF_033088395.1). Classification (NCBI taxonomy): domain Bacteria; kingdom Bacillati; phylum Bacillota; class Bacilli; order Caryophanales; family Caryophanaceae; genus Sporosarcina; species Sporosarcina sp. GW1-11. Next base: position 16,009 of record NZ_JAPMIW010000019.1, read on the forward strand.
TCGCAACGCATATTCTACTAATTCTGGACGACTTTTCAGATGGAGTTTATCCATCAGTTTCGCCTTATGCGCCTCTACTGTCTTCACGGAAATATATAACATTTCCGCAATTTCCTTATTACCATACCCTTTAGCAACAAGCGGCAAGATTTCAATTTCCCGTTTTGATAAAATCTTGAACGGATCATCTTCTTCTATTGGTTTAGAACCTTTTTGCACAAACTCCCGCACGAGCGATGTCGCCATAGAAGGATGTACGTAAGTGCCGCCATCATAAACTTGGCGCAGCGCACTTAATAGTTCTTCGTCCGGTGCATTTTTCAAAATATAGCCCGATGCTCCATTTTTTAATACATGGAACATATACTCTTCATCATCGTACATCGTTAGAATCACTATTTTCGTTTCAGGGAAATCCTCATGTATTTTACCTGTTGCAATTAAACCACTTTGACCGGGCGGCATGCTCAAATCGAGCAAAATAATGTCCGGTCTATGTTTGGCAACTAATTCATATGCTTCCAATCCATCTGCAGCCGTTGCAACGACTTCCATATCGGATTGGAAATTCAAAATATGCATAAATCCTGTACGGACGACTGCATGATCATCAGCTATTATGATTTTCACTCGTTGCCCTCTCCTTCTTGACCGGAATTTCGACTTGGACTTTTGTTCCTTCATGTGCGCTAGATGTGATCGTTAAGTTTCCGCCTACTAATTCGACACGTTCACGCATTCCGAACAATCCAAGACCTGTACCTTCCGGCGTAAAGTCATTGACGTTAAAACCAATTCCTTCGTCCATAACTTCTAAACACAAATTCCCTTGCACTTCTTTTAAACGGAGAAATACTTCTTCTACTTCTGCATATTTCATCGCATTCAAAATCGCTTCTTGCCCAATCCGATAAACAACCGTCTCTATTTCACCTTCATAGCGATTGCTTTTCAACTCGGAATAAAAGTTAACTATCAATCCAAAGTTCTTTTCTAGTCCTTTAATATGCGTTCGGAACGCTGCTTCTAACCCGAAGTCATCCAACACAGCCGGACGAAGCTCGACGGACAAATAGCGAATGTCATCGAGTAACCGCATGAGCGAACCTTCTGTCTGGCGTAACTTTTCCAGCACTTCTTCATCCACATTCATATATTTCAACACGCGCAAATCGACTAATGAACTAAGCATCTCTTGCGCCACACTATCATGCAATTCTCTCGAAATCCGTTTGCGCTCATTCTCTTGTGCTTGAATCACTTGCTTAACACGTAACTTTTGATTGAGCACTTCTTGCGTTTGCGTCTGGCGCGTCAAATTCCGTAGCATCAACACGGAAATCTGTTGTTGTTCGTCAATCACTTGATACGTTGCACTATACGGCAAGACGCCTAAATCTTTCGTTTCTAAGTATAGTTGGAAAGATGTCAACGTTTGCATAGGGTTAGCCATAAAACAAGAGACACACGTCATCTGTTCATCTTCACTCGTATAGCCACGACACGTAAAACAGATTGAATCAGCTTCTCCTTGCAGCATTTTCTGATAAATTTCAGGTTCAATAATTTGTTTAGCAGCTTCATTCATTGAAAGAATTTGACCTTCAGCACCAAAAAAGAACATGGCTTCCGTTGTACGATTGTAAAGCTTCTGTAATAACTCCGGTACGTTGTCACTGCTCGATAACATCATCTTTCAATCGCTCCTTATGATGAAACGGCCCAAACTTCGAGCCGATTGTCGCCTTAAACTGTTCAAACTTTTCCACCGTCATTTTATTCGATTCACGGTAGCCAACGAGTAGCACACCGTGGACGTGATCATCTTTAAATAAAGGAATGGCTCCGAAACTTTTGAGCTTTTCAAAGACGATAATCGGATAATTATAAAGGTCTAGATGATCTATTCGTTCATCCGCATCTTCTACTCGAAACGGTTTCCCTGTTTTGAACACTAAGCCTGCTACGCCTTTGCCTGAACTAAGCACAATTTTCCGATAGCGCAAACTGATGTTTCCAGCGACATAGCGCCATTTTAATTCATGATAATATTTACTCAAATCCACTAGCGCCAATCCGATGAAATCCGCTTCAAGTATTTCTTTTAATTGATCTATAGCTAATTGGAAATTAAAATTCTGGTGTCCAGTCATTGACGTAATCTCCTATTTTCATCGTTCGCTTAACGTGGGGTATGCTGTTTGTTCGGTTGATGTTTTCTATATAAGATATAGCTTCTCCCCGCATAATTCAACGGCACACTCCAAACGTGCACCAAGCGCGTAAAAGGCCACATCGCAAAAATGAAAAATCCAGTTAAAATATGCAATTTGAACGCAATGGGAACAGCCGCCATGTACGCTGCTTCCGGTCGGAATATGAGTAATGATCTAAACCAAACCGAAATCGTCTCGCGGTAATCAAAACCTGGTGTCATCGTATTTGTAATTAGCGAACTGTAGACACCGATAAATACAATGAACAGCAAAAACGTATTAACGATCAAATCAGAAGTAGAAGAAAGCTTTCGGACATTCGCCTTCGTATACCGGCGAGAGGTCAAAATGATCATCCCGACAAGCGTCATCACACCGAAAAACCCTCCGCCCCAGACCGCACCTATATGGTACATATGATCACTGATACCTATCGCACGTGTCCATTCTTTCGGAACTCCAAGCCCCACCACATGCCCTAAAATGACGGGGAAAATTCCGATATGAAACAGTAAACTACCTATCATCAGTTGTTTCTTCTCAATAAATTCACTTGATTTTGCAGTCCAGCTGAACTGGTCATTTTTATAGCGGAAAATATGTCCTACTATAAAAACTGCCATACAGATGTAAGGAAAAATGACCCACAGGAATTGACTAGTCATTAGCAGAAACCTCCCGTTGAATACACGATTTACATGTTTCACGCAGTGCCCGTATCAAATAGAAATAAGGGCTCTCATACTTTTCTAATGCTTTCATTAAAAAGTAACTTCCGTCTTCAATGACCGCGAGCAGCATAGAAAAGCTTTGCTGCGCCCGCGGGTCCCCCTTCCATTCGGCTGCGTAGATAAACTCGCACATTAATGGAAGTAAGTCAGACAGTTCACTATCCGGCATGTTCAGGCCGAACATTTCATACAACACTTTCAATCGAGCGAGCATTTGACCGCGCTCTTTAGAGTCTTCGAATTTCACATAGGTCATGAACAGTGTTGCGTCTTTCTGGAAGTCAAATGTGGACGTGTACATCTCTTGAAGTTCGTCCAAACTATACGTCTGCATTTGCTCCCAGTAGGTCCGCATATCTTCATACCCCGCCGCATCACTCGTCACGAATTCATCCCAAACGGACGGATGAAATGTTAGTTTTTCAGGATAATTGAGCTGGTTGGAGAAAAAGCCGAAAATCGTTTTCTTTTCATATAAGAGATCAAGATTAATCACGCCAGATCCCTCCATAGAAATTCTCTTCGTAAATTTCCTTACCCGTTTTTACAGGTGCTCCTGGTGAAGCAGGTCCACAACCATCACAACCTCCATCCGAACCCATTACAGAATACGAATATGGGTTTTGAGCCGGCGCTTGTTCACCGTACGTACCCATTCCGTCATATCCTGCAGAACCTTGCGAACGATAGACGTTCATCTGTTCTTCTTTACGGGATGTTGGAATAACAAAGCGATCTTCATACTTCGCAATCGCAAGCAGTCGATACATTTGCTTCGTCTGTTTCGCGGTCAATCCGACACGTTCGAGCTTCGTTTCATCAAATTCCTTGCCGGAAGATACGGCACGCATGTACGAACGCATCATCGCCATACGTTGCAAGCCCCCTTTCACCGTTTCAACATCTCCTGCTGTTAGCATATTCGCCAAGTACTGAAGCGGTATACGCATTTCCTCAATCGCAGGGAAAATCATATCCGGATTTTTAATGGAGTCTTTCCCTTCAAAGTAATTCATGATCGGGCTAAGTGGCGGTACATACCAAACCATAGGTAATGTACGATACTCTGGGTGTAACGGGAATGCTAGCTTATATTCAATGGCTAATTTATAGACCGGTGAGTTTTGTGCTGCTTGGATCCAATCTTCCGAAATACCGTCTTGTAGTGCTTGCTCAATGATTTCTGGATCGTTCGGATCTAAGAACAAGTCTAGTTGTGCTTGATATAAATCTTTCGGATCCGGTGTTGAAGCCGCTTCTTGTACGCGATCTGCATCATATAATAAAACGCCTAAATAACGGATACGTCCTGTACATGTTTCAGAACAAACTGTCGGCAAGCCTGACTCCACACGCGGGAAGCAGAATGTACATTTTTCTGCTTTATTCGTTTTCCAGTTAAAGTAGACTTTCTTATATGGACAACCTGTCATACAGTAACGCCAACCACGGCAAGCTTCTTGGTCCACTAATACGATCCCGTCTTCATCGCGCTTATAAATTGCGCCTGAAGGACATGAAGCTACACAGCTCGGATTCAAGCAATGTTCACACAGTCTCGGTAAATACATCATGAACGCTTGCTCGAAGTTGAATTTGATTTCTTCTTCAATTTTCTCGATGTTCGGATCAGTCGGGCCCGTAATATGCGCACCCGCTAACTGATCTTCCCAGTTCGGACCCCATTCAGGATCTATATATTCTCCTGTGATGACTGATTTTGCACGCGCGACTGGCGTATGCTTCTGGTCTGGGGCAGATGTAAGTTTTTCATAATCATACGTCCACGGCTCGTAGTAATCTTTCATTTCCGGCATATCCGGGTTGTAGAAGATTTTACCTAGTGCGATTTTGGAAAGCTTGGAACCGGATTTCAGTTCTAGCTTTCCTTTGCGTAAGTGCCAGCCACCCTTATAGAGTTCCTGGTCTTCCCATCGTTTTGGATAACCAATACCTGGTTTCGTTTCGACGTTATTGAACCACATATATTCGGCACCTTCACGATTCGTCCATGTCGTTTTACATGTCACACTACACGTATGACAACCGATACACTTGTCTAAGTTCATCACCATTGCAACTTGCGCTTTAATTTTCAAGCCAGTTGACCTCCTTCATCTTACGAACCGCGACGTAGACATCACGCTGGTTACCAATCGGTCCGTAGTAGTTGAATCCATAACTAAGCTGTGCATAGCCGCCTACCATTTGAGTCGGCTTCATGTGAATCCGCGTTGGTGCATTATGACTTCCTCCGCGTTGCTCAGTAATTTCCGAGCCCGGCATTTGAATATGCTTATCTTGTGCGTGGTACATAAACATCGTCCCTTTAGGCATCCGGTGACTGACGACGGCACGTGCATTAACGACACCGTTACGGTTGTAAACTTCAAGCCAGTCGTTGTCATCGATTCCATGCTCTTCTGCATCCAAATTCGATAGCCAAACCGTCGGACCACCACGGAATAACGTCAACATATGCTGATTGTCTTGATACGTGGAGTGAATATTCCACTTGCCATGCGGTGTTAAGTAGCGTAAAACGAGCGCATCTTGTCCACCTACGATTTCAGCGTCGCGATCTGCGAAGACGAAAGGTGGAAGTGTTGGTTTATAAATAGGTAGCGCTTCGCCAAATCCAAGGAAAAATTCGTGATCAACGTAGAAGTGCTGTCTTCCTGTCAATGTTCTAAATGGTACGAGTCGTTCGATATTCGTTGTAAACGGTGAGTAGCGACGCCCTAATTTATTGGATCCACTAAACACAGGTGTCGGAATAACTTCACGCGGTTGCGCTGTAATATTAGCAAAGGTGAAACGCTCGGCTGCACGGTCTGCTGAAATGTCTTTCAGTTCAACGCCCGTGTCCTGTTCAGCCGCTTCAAATGCCCGTTGCGATACCCGTCCGTTCGTTGCGGAAGATAATGTTAACATCGCTTCCGCTGCATGTTTCGCTGTGAATAACTTCGGCAAGCCATTTTTCACCGTGTCGTCGTCGTACACTCCATTGATCCGCTTCATCATTTCGTACTCTTCAGCAACAGAGAAGTTGACGCCGTGTGCCCCCGTCTTGCCTGTAGATAATAAAGGTCCGAGCGTAATGTATTTATCGTAAACTTTCGTGTAATCACGTTCAACAATCGTCATACCAGGCATCGTCTTCCCTGGGATCGCTTCAATTTCCCCTTTACTCCAATCACGTACTTCACCGAATGGTTGCGCGATTTCTTGAATAGAATCATGCGCTAGCGGTGACGTGACTAAGTCTTTATAAATACCAGGCAAATGCGTTTTCGCTAGCTCAGAGAATGTTTCTGCGATCGTGCGGTAAATATCCCAATCGGAACGAGATTCCCACAGCGGATTGACCGCTGGATTGAATGGGTGAACGAATGGGTGCATATCCGTAGATGATAAATCTACCTTTTCATACCATGTAGCAGCTGGTAACACGAGATCCGCGTACAACGGCGTTGCAGTCATTCGGAAATCGAGTGCTACGAGCAAATCGAGCTTGCCTTCTACTTCATCACGCCAGACCATTTCTTCAGGTTTCATGTCTTCATTCGGCGTAGCCAACAAACCGCTCGATGCACCGAGTAGATGTTTCATGAAGTATTCTTGACCTTTTGCAGAACTCGAGATTAAGTTCGAACGCCAAACAAATAGCGAACGCGGGAAGTTTTCTGGTGCCCCTGGATCTTGTGCCGCAAATTGTAGCTCCCCCGACTTCAGCTGATCTACTACATGTTCAACGACTTCATTTGTCGCGGTCTTGCCAAGTTTCGCCGCTTCTTCTACAAGCAATAAACTATTTTTATTGAACTGTGGATACGAAGGTAACCAGCCCAGTCGTGCAGCGAGTACATTATAGTCTGCTGGGTGTCGATATCTCGCTTCGCCTCCGAGTGGTGACATCAACGTATCTGCGCCTGCTTCTTCATACTTCCACTGATCTGTCGCAAAGTAGAAGAATGACGTAGCATTTTGTAAACGCGGAGGTCCTTGCCAGTCTTTCGCGAAGGCAATCGTACTCCACCCTTCAATTGGACGACATTTTTCTTGACCCACGTAATGCGCCCAACCGCCACCGTTGACACCTTGAGAAGCAGTAAGTGTAACTAAGTTCAAGATGGCGCGGTAAATCGTGTCACTATTAAACCAGTGATTGATGCCTGCTCCCATAATAATCATTGAACGACCGCCCGTATCAATTGCATTTTGCGCAAATTCCATCGCGATTTGCGTCACGAGTTCCGGTTTAACGTTCGTGATCGTTTCTTGCCACGCTGGCGTATATATAGAAGTCACATCATCATAGCCAGTCGCTTCAAGCTCGCTGTCGATCCGATTGACACCGTATTGACTCAACATGACATCATACGTCGTAGCGACCAAACGCTCTGTACCATCCGCAAGCTGAACTTTCATCGCTGGGATTGGACGCTTGAATGTTCCATTGCCTCGGTTATCGAAATAAGGGAAATGAATTTCTTGCCACTCGCCCCCGTGCTTTTCAACAGACAATGCTGGCTCGACACGCGTACCATCTGCATTTTCAAGTTGCAAATTCCATTTCGCATCTTGCTCCCAACGCTGTCCCATCGTCCCGTTCGGCACAATAATTTCATCTTTCGCTTCATCAAATAGTACCGGTTTCCACTCTGCATGCTCTGATTGTTGTCCTAGATCACTTGCACGTAGAAAACGACCGGCTTTATAGGAATCTTCATGCGGTTCGAGCATAATCAAGAACGGCATGTCCGTATATTGTTTCGCGTAGTTTAAAAATGTCGGCTCTTTTCGTTTTTCATAAAATTCATCCAATATGACGTGTGTCATCGCTTGTGCAACCGCTGCGTCCGTTCCTGGATTCGCTGCGATCCAATCATCCGCATGTGTCACACTTTCCGCATAATCCGGTGCGACAGAAACAACTTTTGTTCCTTTATAGCGAACTTCTGTCATGAAGTGAGCGTCCGGGGTCCGAGTCAATGGAACGTTGGAGCCCCACATAATGATATATCCCGCATTAAACCAGTCACTCGACTCTGGGACATCCGTCTGTTCGCCCCAAATTTGTGGAGAGGATGGCGGTAGATCCGCATACCAGTCGTAGAAACTCAACATTTCTCCACCAAGCAATGAAATCAATCGCGCACCTGATGCATAACTGACCATCGACATCGCCGGAATTGGCGTAAACCCTGCGATGCGGTCTGGACCGTATTTCTGCACTGTGTAAATGAGTTGAGCTGCAATTAATAACGTAGCATCACGCCAATGAATACGAACATGGCCACCTTTTCCTCGGGCTTTCTTGTATTCATTCGTCTTGTCAGGATCTTCTACAATTGCTGTCCAAGCCTTCACAGGATCCTTCGTTTCTTGCAGCGCTTCGTTCCACATGCGCCATAACTTCCCTCTTATATAAGGATATTTCACGCGCAACGGGCTATATTCATACCAAGAAAACGATGCACCACGAGGACAGCCGCGCGGTTCAAATTCTGGCATATCGGGACCGCAGGAAGGATAATCGATTTGCTGATTTTCCCATGTGATGATGCCGTTCTTTACGAACACTTTCCAACTACATGAACCCGTACAGTTTACGCCATGCGTTGTACGCACCACTTTGTCATGGGACCAGCGCTGGCGGTACATATTTTCCCAATCGCGGCTTTTCTCTTCCAACACTGACCAATTACCCGAATAACTTTCAACAGGTTTAAAATAATTTAATCCAAATCTTTTTTTCATCGAACAATTCCACTCCTTCTCAGAATGTAGCAACAAGGAACACGGACATATTAAACAAAGTACCCTAAAACATACGTAATAATCTGAATTATACATAGGGAATTCCCTAATAATTTATCGTATCACATAAGATTTCATCTGATTCTAGTAAAATATGTTTATATACATTAATTATACGTTCTTCACACAAGCTTTCTATCGGGGAAAACCCTATTCTCTTTATTCGATGCGCTTATTCCCCCTCAAAAACTAGGGGAAACCCTATCTCACCGATGTAAAAGTATAAGAAAAAGTCTTTTGGAAGAATTAGTATAGTTCCCATAATATTGTGTTGATTTTATTTAAATAACTGATAGAATAATATACAAAATGAAAGGTTAGGTGGATGATACCGTGTCAAACGAATTAAACAAAGTCCTTCGTTGTGAAGCACTAAAAGATAAGATCGTATCAGCAGAAGAAGCAGCATCTTGGATCCAGGACGGAATGTCTTTAGGTCTAAGTGGTTTTACTTTGTCTGGAGACGCTAAAGCGGTTCCATTGGCATTAGCTGAAAGAGGTAAAACTGAGAAATTCAAGGTAAACGTTTTCACAGGCGCTTCTCTTGGGCCAAACGTTGATGAGTTGATGGCAGAAGCAGGCATCATTAACTTACGTGTTCCTTACCAAGGTAACGCAACAATGCGCGGAAAGATTAACTCTGGCGATTCTTTCTATATAGATCAGCACCTTTCTCATACAGCTGAGTGGATTCGCCAAGGCGTGATCGGACCTATCGACTATGCAATTATCGAAGCAGCAGCAATTACGGAGGACGGTCAAATTATACCGACTGGTTCAGTAGGTAATTCACCGATTTTCGTACAAGAAGCAAAAAATGTAATCATCGAATTGAACGTAAACGCACCAGCTGAATTCGAAGGTTTACATGATATTTATATCCCTGCCCAACAAGGCGAGAGAAAAGAAATCCCTGTTTACAGCCCAACTGATAAAATCGGTACACCGGGTATCAAAGTAGACCCTGCAAAAGTACGCGGGATCGTCATTACGGAGCAAGGTGATATTCCATCCCCTATCGTTCCTCCAGACGAAGAAACACAAGAGATTGCAAATCACTTGTTAAACTTCTTTCGTGACGAGATCAAACTTGGCCGTATGGACGAATCATTATTGCCACTTCAATCAGGTGTTGGTTCTGTAGCTAACGCTGTTCTTGATGGTATGAGAACATCTGAGTTCAGAGACATCGAAGTATATTCCGAAGTTCTTCAAGACGCAATTTTCGACTTGATCGATGATGGTGTAGTTAAGTTCGCTTCTGCAACTTCATTAACACTTTCTAAGAAACGTTTGGACAACTTAAATGAAGATATCGCTAAATACCGCGACAAATTAGTTTTCCGTCCACAAGAGATTTCTAACCATCCAGAAGTCATCCGTCGCCTGGGCGTCATTTCATTCAACACAGCACTTGAGCTAGACATCTACGGAAACGTTAACTCTACACACGTTAGCGGTACACGCATGATGAACGGTATCGGTGGATCTGGAGATTTCGCACGTAACGCACGTATCGCAATCTTCGTTACGAAATCATATGCAAAAGGCGGCGACGTGTCATCTATCGTACCTTTCTGCTCTCACGTAGACCACACAGAGCATGATGTAGATGTAATCGTTACAGAGCAAGGTTACGCGGATCTTCGCGGCTTGGCTCCACGTCAAAAGGCTGAAAAGCTTATTGAAGTGTGTGCTCACCCGGACTTCAAGGAAGAGCTACGTGATTACTACAACAGAGCCGTTGAACAAGTGGGCGGACAAACTCCACACATCTTGGAAGAAGCTCTATCTTGGCACGTGAATCTTGCGAAGAACAAGACTATGCACAGAGAAGCTGTTAAGAAGTAATAAATTCTATAGTAAAGCGAGTGGATATAGTATCCGCTCGCTTTTTTGTGTTTGATTTTGATTTCGCTTGGATGCTGAGGGGACTATGAGCGCGGGGACACTTTCTATGAGCGCGGGATCACTTTTTATGAGCGCGGCAACGCTTTTTATGAGCGCGGCAACGCTTTCTATGAGCGCGGCAACGCTTTTTATGAGCGCGGCAACGCTTTCTATGAGCGCGGCAACGCTTTTTATGAGCGCGGGAACGATTTCTATGAGCGCGGCAACGCTTTCTATGAGTGCGGGAACGCTTTCTATGAGCGCGACAACGCTTTTTATGAGCGCGGCAACGCTTTCTATGAGCGCGGGATCACTTTTTATGAGCGCGGGGACACTTTCTATGAGCGCGGGAACGATTTCTATGAGCGCGAGAATACTTTCTATGAGCGCGGGATCACTTTTTATGAGCGCGGCAACGCTTTCTATGAGCGCGGCAACGCTTTCTATGAGCGCGGCAACGATTTCTATGAGTGCGGGAACGCTTTCTATGAGCGCGGGATCACTTTTTATGAGCGCGGGGACACTTTCTATGAGCGCGGGAACGATTTCTATGAGCGCGAGAATACTTTCTATGAGCGCGGGGACACTTTCTATGAGCGCGGCAACGATTTTTATGAGCGCGGGGACACTTTCTATGAGCGCGGCAACGCTTTCTATGAGCGCGACAACACTTTCTATGAGCGCGGCAACACTTTCTATGAGCGCGGCAACACTTTCTATGAGCGCAGAAAAGATTCCTACGAGCGCGAGCACCAGATCCCAACTACAAATAATAAAAAAGGAAGCGCAATTGTGCGCTTCCTTTCCTTCCTTGCTTATAGATCATCGAAACCGTTCAGATCGCTAGTCTTTACGTACTGGCGGCTCGTTTGTTCGAAGAAGTCCGTCTTTGTATCGTCAAAGTTATCAACGTACGCACGAATCCATTTCATCGGATTATCTGTGAACTCTGGATAAATTTCGCTCAAGCCTAGCATCCGCAGCATTTTATTCGCACGATATTTAATGTAGCCTTCCATCTCGTCCATTTCGAGGCCATCAATTTCGCCTAGTACGTAGCGACTCCAGATGACTTCCTGCTCAACTGAATGACGGAACTGGTCATAAATCCATTCTGTAAATTCATCCGTGTTGTATTCAGGGTTCTCCGCAAGTGCTGCGCGGAAAATATCGCTAATTGCTTTGCCGTGCTGGAGTTCGTCACGATTGATATATGAAATCATTGTCGATGTACCGACCATCTTTTGGTGGCGGGCTAGATTGTAGAAGAATGCGAAACCACTGTAGAAGAATAAACCTTCAAGTAATGTCGTATATACCATTGCCTTTAGCACGGTATCAATTGTTGGATTTTCTGCAAATTCGTTATAGATGTCTACGATTCGTTCGTTACGTTTTAGTAAAACTTCATCAGATCGGCCCATTTCGAATGATTCCATCTGCTTGTCTAAGTTCGTGACGGACGATAAAACGTAGGCATAGCTATGGTTATGCTCACTTTCCTGGTCGGCAATCGTAGCCATGATCGACTTAACAGATGGATCTGTCGTGAAGTCTGCAATCTTCATCGCGATGACGGTTTGTGGACCATCCAGCGTTGCGAGCAAGCCAATGATTTTTAGGAAAGCCGCTTGTTCTTCTTTTGTTAGACGTGAAAACTGCTTCACGTCCTGTGTCATGTCTACTTCATTCGCTGTCCAGAAAAGAGAGCGGATGCGCTGACGTAGTGTATAGAAATGCGGGTGCGCGATGTCATTCCAATTTAGAATTCCACTTGCTTCCCCACCGAAAATAGCTGTCGCTTTATTCGGATTTGCTGGATTTAAAACTTTTACTCGTGTAAGTGTCGCCAATGATCGAGCACTCCTTTCGTCCAATTCGTTACTAATTGTTCTTGTTTGCCGCGTGGGCTTTGTTCGACTTTTAGTGGTTCAAACGGTGAATCATAAAAGCGCGCTAGTTTTTCTGCCGCTTTGCAAAATAATTCATCTCCGCCAAATTGCGTGTCCCCTGTGCCGAATACGTAGACGGTTTCAGGCTTATAACCGATATCCGCCACAAAATCTTTCACTTCATCAGGCGTTGCTCCTTTTTCCCATGTGAAGGAACCTATACAAAACGCGTCATATTTTTTAACTTCCGGCAAGGTGCCTATGCCGATACGATGTGTATCGACCGCAATCCCTTCCCTGCTTAGATTTTCAGCAATTAACTCTGCCACTTCTTCCGTGTTTCCGCTCCAAGAAGCGTAAGCAATTAAGAATGACACCACTCGCACTCCTCAATGTCAGAAGCTGTGGAACGCATATAGTACGTCGTTTTCATACCGGATTTCCACACTTGCATATGCAAGTCGAGCAACACGGATGCACGGATGGAGTTTGGCACATAAATATTGAATGAAATCGACTGATCAATATGGTGCTGGCGCGCAGCATTTTGCTTAATAGACCAGCGCTGATCAACGATGTACGCTGAACGACGGTAGACGTCATACGTATTATGGTCTAAATCCGGTGCGATGACCGGCAACTTATAATCTTTCTTCTCTTCGTGGTAAAACGGTTTGAACACTGGATCGATGGAAGCAGTTGAGCCCGCGATAACAGATGTCGAACTATTTGGTGCTACAGCCATCAAATAGCCGTTACGCATTCCGTTAATTGCTACGTCCATGCGCAGTTCACGCCATTTATTGGAATCATATTCACGTTGCTCAAAGTATTCGCCTGTCTGCCAGTCCGAACCATCAAACAATGGATACGCACCTTTTTCCTTCGATAATTCCATAGAAGCTTTGATCGTTAAATACGCAATATTTTCATAGAGCTTATCTGCAAATTCAACCGCTTCATCGGACTCCCATTGAATGTTTTTCAATGCTAACAGATGGTGCCATCCGAAAGTACCGAGGCCAATTCCGCGGTAACGCGCGTTCGTACGCTGCGCTTGTACAACAGGAATCTTATTCTGATCGATGACGTTATCGAGCATACGCACTTGGATTGTGATCAAACGGTCCAATACATCTGCTGTTACAGCTCTACCTAAGTTGATAGAAGATAAATTACAAACTACAAAATCGCCTGGCTTCGTACGTGTAACGACTAGATCGTCTTCCAATGAAACTGATTCGAATGTAGTAGCCGACATATTTTGCAATATTTCCGTGCATAAATTACTAGAATAAATAATTCCTTCATGCTTATTCGGGTTTGTACGATTCACTTCATCGCGGTAGAACATAAACGGTGTACCCGTCTCCAACTGGCTACGCAACACGCGTTTCATAATTTCAATTGCTGAAACCGTCTCTCTCGATAGATCCGGATTGTTTACACATTCTTCATACTTGTCGCGGAACGACCCTTGACCTTTTTTCTCATCATAGAAATCTTCCAATGAAAAGCCCATCTTCGTACGCACTTCATGTGGATCGAATAAATGCCACTCTTCACGCGCTTCGACTTTCTCCATAAATAGATCCGGCAAGCAAACACCTGTGAAAATATCATGTGCACGTAAACGATCGTCACCGTTATTCAGTTTCAAATCTAGGAACGTGAAAATATCCCGATGCCAAACATCTAAGTATACTGCCACAGCCCCTTGTCGCTGACCGAGCTGATCGACGCTAACTGCCGTGTTGTTCAATTGCTTGATCCAAGGTAACACACCGCTTGACGCGCCTTCAAAACCACGAATAGAGGCACCACGCGAGCGAACCTTCCCCATATAAACACCAATACCGCCACCGAATTTCGATAAGTTTGCGATGTCTGTGTTGCTGTTGTAAATGCCCTGCAAGGAATCATCCACCGTGTCGATGAAACAGCTAGACAGTTGTCCGTGCATCTTGCCTGCGTTCGATAATGTCGGCGTCGCAACCGTCATATACAAATTACTCATCGCCCAGTACGCTTCACCGATTTTATGAATGCGATCTTCCGTTTCATCTTGCATCAACGTCATTGCGATGATCAACCAACGCTCTTGAGGAAGTTCCACAGATTGCTTAGAGAAATTCACCGTCACATAGCGATCCACTAATGTTTTCAATCCAATATACGTAAATAATAAGTCGCGGGTCGGCTCTAACAACTGTCCGATCTCGTTCAATTCTTCTGTACTATACTTCTCAGTCAAAACAGGCGTGTACAATCCTTGTTCCACCAAGCGTTCTACATTTTTCGCGAAATCGGTATACACATCTGCTCCACGCAATGCCTTTTGCTTCGCATAAACATCGAATAAATAAATACGCGCAGCAACAAACGTCCAGTATGCATTCGCTTCGTCAATTCTGCTCAACGATTCAAGCACCATCGCATTCGTCCACTCCGTAGCTGAGCTATTTGGGTGACGCTCCTGGTATCGTTCGCTCGCTTGAACTAACGGCTCGATTTTCTGCTTCCCAAACTCCTCTTGAAGATTTTCCAGCAATAAATCCAAACCAACCGTTTCATGTATAATAGCCATTTGCATCTGCTCCCTTTGGTTAAGTTATGTAAAAAGAAAAAGACTCCCTAGAAATTCGGGAGTCATCATGTGATGAATGGTTATATGTGGAAAGTTTTAGGCAGACAAAAAAACCCCTGCTCGCCGCTTCCACTCTCCAACCCCGAAGAATGTATGCTTGAATGAATGGCAGGTCTCCTGGCTAGCACATCGTCCTTCCGTCTTTCCTTCCCGCCGAAGCAGTGGTTTTTCAAGACAGTCGTCCGTGCCATCAGTTGCGGGGACAGCTCCGTTTTCAGCGGATTCCCTTTTAAACCGTGATAGGTACCATTTCATCAAAATACTATATATAGTGTGTCAACTCCTTGTATAACCCTAACATGTTGTGGTCTGACTTGTAAAGCATAAAAAATCATCGCAGCTCAGATTCATGCTTCTGAACTACGATGCCTTTATGTTTCAAGCAGTATTTTCAATTATAGCAAACTTTCCGTGCGTTGACTAAAAGATATTGTGTGAACAATGTATATGCCCGTTTTAAACGAACATATTCCATCAGTTAATTCGATCTTCTGGCTTTTCCGCAGTTTCTTCCCAACATTCCGCGCCTTTTAGACCTGGAATACTGGCCGCTTTAAACACTGGATTTCTTCCCGCTCGTCGCTGTTTCGTGAAGTCGTCCAACACTTGGAAGGCCACTTTACCAAGCAACAAGATCACGACCAAGTTAATAATAGCCATAAGTCCCATGAATAGATCGGCCATATCCCAAACGACTTGTACTTTTGCGACAGCTCCGAAAAATACCATTCCGAGAACAAGTAGCTGATACACTAACTTCCAACCTTTATTCGCATTAATAAATTCAATATTCGTTTCGCCATAATAGTAGTTACCAATAATCGAACTAAAGGCGAAAAACATAATAGCAATCGCAATAAAGTATGGAGCCCACGCACCTACATGTACCGCCATGGATGCTTGTGTCAGCAAAATGCCGTTCGTCTCACCTGACTCATATAATCCACCAAGTAAAATAATGAACGCAGTTGCAGAACAAATGATAATTGTATCGAAAAATACGCCTAAACTCTGTACTAACCCTTGTTTCGCAGGGTGTGACACGTTAGCCGTAGCTGCAGCGTTCGGCACACTACCCATACCGGCTTCATTGGAGAATAGACCACGACGAACCCCTTGCATAATCGCCATACCAATCCCACCGCCTACAAATTCCTTAACGCCGAATGCATGTTCAAAAATCAACAGAACCATCGCAGGAATTTGTGTAATATTCATAACGACGATGAACAATGCAACGATAATATAAAATGTCGCCATTACCGGAACAATCGTCTGTGTTACTTTTACAATCCGCTTCACACCGCCAAAAACGATAAAAGCCGTCAATACCATTAAGCCGACTCCGATCGTCCAGTGCGGAATACCAAAGACATCCGAAAACGATTGACTGATCGTATTTGATTGCACCGAGTTAAAGATAAATCCGAAACACATCGTCAATAAAATGGCAAAAACAATTCCTAATTTCCGTTGTCCAAGCGCTTTTTCCATATAATACGCCGGCCCTCCACGGAATGTATCGCCGTCCTTCACCTTATACAGTTGCGCCAAAGTACTCTCGATGAACGCAGTCGCCATACCGATCAGCGCGATGACCCACATCCAAAATATCGCTCCGGGCCCACCAATACCAATCGCAAGAGCTACCCCTGCAACGTTCCCAGTCCCGACACGCGACGCCGCACTAATCGTAAACGCCTGGAACGGAGACACACCATCATTACTGTCTTTCTTCTCAACAATCAAACGGAACATCTCACCAAACAAGCGCACCTGTACAAATTTTGTGCGAATCGTGAAATACAATCCAGTAACCAATAAAAGTCCAATTAACACATACGTCCAAATGAAATTATTCGCTGGTCCTACGAGCCAATCCAAAGCATGTTGAAACATTTGAGCACCTCCTTAGTTGTATACATACCCTGCTAACCGCTAAATACGCATCATAGAAAAAAATTAAAATCCAGTGAAAATACTTCTTCCGTCCTTCTCGTCAACAGCTCAGATGCATTTGCCATTAATTCAGCAAGCGGTCGACCATCATCTACTTCGTATACTCCGGCAAACCATTCAGTTAGCTGTTCCCGAGCCACTTCCTCCACGGCGCCCGAAACTACAATTACAGGAATTCCATGTTCCGCTGCCAACCTTGCAACACCAATCAAAGCCTTGCCGTTTAGCGTCTGCAAATCCGTCTTCCCTTCCCCCGTCAATAGTACATCAACCGAGGAAAGATGCTGCACAAAATCCATCGCACGTAGCACAACAGCAATACCACTTTCCAGTCGAGCCCCACAATACGCAAGCAATGCTCCTGCAGTCCCCCCTGCTGCTCCCGCTCCACGAACGTCATGTAAGCGTTTACCTACCAATCGTTCGGTTTCATCCGCGAAATGTAACATGCCAGCGTCAAGAAACTCCACCTGTTTCGCATCCGCGCCTTTTTGCGGACCAAAAATATGCGTTGCGCCTGATACTCCAACTAATGGATTTTCCACGTCTGAAGCAATCAAAATATCCGTACTCTTCAATCGCTTATCGAGCTGCGAGACATCTATTATATCAATATGTGAAAGTGAATATCCACTCATTTTTAGCAACTTTCCTTCACAATCCAAAAAACGTACACCGAGCGCCTCAAGCAACCCCGTCCCACCATCATTCGTCGCACTGCCGCCGAGACCTACAATTAACTTGCGATAGCCTTCGTCAAGCGCATAACGGATTAATTCCCCCGTACCATACGTAGAAGCTTTCATCAGATCTAACTCATCGTCAGTAAGTAGCGTGATCCCGGAAGCTTGCGCAAGCTCCACCACAGCAGTTTCCCCGTCCCCAAGAATCCCAAGCCGCGCTTTAATCAGACGCCCCAGTGGGTCATGTACAGTAAAAGTTTTGTAACGCCCATTCGTCGCAGAAACTAACGATTCCAACGTCCCTTCCCCGCCATCCGCTACTGGCAAGCAGATGATTTCCGCTTCTGGAAATACCTTCTTCACACCACGCTCCATCGCCACAGCCGCCTCTTCAGCCGTCAAACTCCCTTTAAATGCATCAGGCGCAACAATCACTTTCATAGCCTTCACTCCCTTTTATCTGTAAGTTTATCAGGTTTGAGGATTGTTGGACATGGGTTGTTCTATGATCGTGGGGGTGGGGGCTATGAGCGCGAGACATGATTCTATGAGCGCGGGGCCAAGTTCTATGAGCGCGAGACATGATTCTATGAGCGCGGGGCCAAGTTCTATGAGCGCGAGACATGACTCTATGAGCGCGCGGCCGAGGGCTATGAGCGCGAGACATGATTCTATGAGCGCGAGACATGACTCTATGAGCGCGGGGCCAAGTTCTATGAGCGCGGGACCTGATTCTATGAGCGCGGGGCCGAGGACTATGAGCGCGAGACATGACTCTATGAGCGCGGGACCTGATTCTATGAGCGCGGGGCCGAGGGCTATGAGCGCGAGACCTGACTCTATGAGCGCGGGACCAAGTTCTATGAGCGCGAGCAACACACCCTCTCACAAAACAAAAAAAGACTCCCTAATTATAGGAAGCCTTCATGTCTCACAATATATACTGATCAATCTTCAATACCAACTCTGCAATCTCTGGCTTGCTCACCTGATCATCCGCACCAACACTAATACCCTTATGCTTTAAATCATCTGTGATCAATGAAGAGAAAATGATCACTGGTAAACCTGCGAGCTCTGGATTCTCGCGGATTCGTCTTGTGAAATGGTGACCATCCATTTGCGGCATCTCGATATCCGTAATGACCAGCTGGACTTCCTTCTTCACATCCACCTCTGCCGCTACAAGGCTTTCCAAATAATCAAGAGCGTCTTGACCGTTCTCATGGAAATCCAAATTCACATAACCCGCTTCGTTCAATGTATCATGAAGCAATTTACGCAATAACGGTGAATCCTCGGCGATTAAAATGCGTTTATCTGAGCGTTCCCGCTTGCCTAACTTCTTCACTTGCTCCACATTAATGCCCGCTTCTGGATTAATATCGAGGATGATCTTCTCGAAATCCAACAACAACAGCATTTCCCCGTCTAGCTTAATAACACCGATAACTTGGGAATTCTCTGCCGCATAAATGCCTGAAGGTTTCTCAATTTGATTCCAGGAAATTCGGTGAATCTGTGTGACGTTGTGTACTTGGAACACAACGGTCTGTTTATTGAACGACGCCACGATATACTTTTCATCTGAAGGATTGGCTGAAGGCGCCATACCTAAGATTTTTTCCATATTGACAACGGGCAACACTTCACCGCGCAATTGAATAATGCCTTCCACCGCAAAATGCGCATGTGGAATTGGTGTGATTGGCAACGGCATAATAATCTCTTTTACCTTGATGACGTTAATCCCGTAACGATTGCCCCCCATTTCAAACCCGACAATCTCTAACTCGTTTGTACCGCTTTCCAATAAAATCCCCGAATCATTCGCCAACTTCTCCCACCCTTTCAAGCCATGTTATCTATCTATTTATCGAATTCATACTAACTATAGTGCTAAAAGCTTTAGGACTACTATATCATATAGTTCAGTCAGCAATCTATGGCAATCCAGAGAAAGCTATCGGTCTATTGTGAGACTATCGACTAACTAGATGCACTTGTTGGTACTCTTTTGATCCAGCGATCCACCCTACCAACTTCTCTGGCAACATCGGTTTAGCAAAATAGTAACCTTGGAATATTAAATTCGGTTGCAAATCCAACAAGAAATCTACTTGTTCTTTTTTCTCGACCCCTTCAACAATCATCTGTAAATCCATAGATTGTCCAATGGTAAGGATCGCATTGAGTACCGCACATTCCTTTTGTGAACCAGGTACACCATCTGCAAAAGATTTATCAATTTTCAGCGTAGTAATAGGTAGTTGTTGTAAATAAGAAAGCGACGAAACACCCGTACCGAAATCATCTAACGCCACCGAAAAGCCGTAACGCTTAAAACGTTTAATTGCCGCCACTGCCTGTTCAACGGATTTCGCAGTACTCGTTTCCGTAATTTCCAGTTCAATACGGTTCGGTTCGATACGATAAAAATTAGTTTCCCTGTACAATCGATCCAACAACCGCGAATCCGCCACATATTCACCAGGAATATTAATAGCTACTTGCGGAATACAAATGTTGCTTTGATCCCATTCCTGAATTTGCTTACACACTTCACGAACAATCCAGTCCGTCACTTCCCCCATCCGTCCATCACGTTCCAAAATAGGCACAAAGATGTATGGCGCAATCGAGCCCAATTCCGGATGATCCCAACGCAACAATGCTTCTACACTAACAAGTTTCTGATTATCACCTTTTACTTTCGGCTGATATACGAGATACAGCTGATTTTCTTCCATTGCTTTCGTAATATCACGTAGCACATCTTGCTCATGAGAAACACCATGAATTGCTGGATTAAACGTGACCAGTCCCCATTCACGCGCATCAGCAGCCTGTTCCACTACCCTCATCGATTCTTTATACAATTGGCGTACCGTTTTTTGTTGGTCCGCTTTTGCTAGACCACATATATAGCGTATATCCTTACTCTTTATTAACGGTAACCGATCAAGTTGTCCCGCAATAATGATTAAGTCCTTATAGATATCCTCTGTTCGCCCCGCCTGATGCACATAAAACAAAAAGCGATTTCCACCCACTCGATACAATTGAACGTAATTCGGTTTCCATTGATTAAGAACTTCTGCAACTTGCAGCAAAAATTCATCACCTGCCTGATAGCCATACACTTTATTAAGACGCTGTATATTCGGGAAATTCCAGATCGCTATATCTCCAGTTGCGACTTCATCAATTACATGATGTTCCCAACTCCGTCGATTCGGCAATTTCGTTAACATATCAAAATTTTGCATCCAATCATCCACGTAATCATCCACATACGTAGTCAATAACATTCCGACTAACAAGGCAACGATACCGACCCCGATAAGTGAATTTAGGAAATCCATATGATTAACCACCGTCTCAGCAAATGGCTGCTCTACATTTATATAGAATTTTGTAGAAACCATGCCTACATAATGCATAGTTGACGAACCGAACGTCAGTAATACAACAGCTAGCCACCTATTGAGAAGCGACCGATGCAAATGGGTAATTAAGCGAAGGGTAAGATCAATGAATAAACCTCCGATAATATTAGCCGCTAGAAGAAGTTGCCAGTTATACACAAGCAACACATCTACTTTTATCGACTTCACCCCAATAAAATGCGTAGCCATCATACCTACCATTAGCAGCGCCGTGGCAATTGGATGCCTCCAGCAGGACTTCATCGGTCCATCGACCAAACGAAACGCTAGTAACGAAGCGATAAACGCAGGCACGATCGATAGTAGACTAATTGTATAATCCACATGAACTGCAAGAGGGAACGTTATCGCATTCATCAATCCATAATGCATAGCCCAAATACCAAACGCCATCGATAAAGAAGTTAACGCAATCCATACGTTCCGCTTAAAAACACTCGGCTTCTGCATGCGATCATATAGCGACAATGTTGTATAAGATGCGAAACCAACAACTAGTATAGACAGCAAAATAATCTCATTTAAATAAGTGACTTGTAGTTCTTCATATTTCAAATAGTCAGGTGGAGAAAACATGTAGTCCCACCTCCTCGCTTCCCTATGTAAAAGGAAAATTATACTTTATTATAGTACTTCTAATTACTAATTTTAAGGCTGTTTAAATAGGATTTCTCAATATTCATTATTTACTATTCTGACGGCCTAGTCAATAAGTAATAAGCATATACCGTAAAATTTATATATTTTTTTAATAATAATCTAATACTCACGAAGTTTTTTTAGCATTTTTTTGCAATTATGGATATTCATTAAAATGTAAATTTCGAAAACTAAAGAAAGATGGCTTCGCACGCTTTACTTCTACTTACAAAAATATAGTAGAATATAGTAAATAATAAGACATAGGAGTGATCATATGCCCATCTACAACAAACTCGTTCGTGATTTGATTCCGGAGATTATTGAAAAAGACGGTAAGACGTGTGTGACTTACATATTGGACGAGTCTTCTTATATTGCAGAAGTGAATAAAAAAATGCATGAGGAATTAGCGGAGTATGAAGAAGCAGAGACTGCGGAAGATTCGGTGGAGGAATTATCGGACTTACTAGAACTTATCCATGCCGCAGCAACATTCCACGGTGTGACAATTGAAGAATTAGAAGCGATACGTGCGGATAAAGCCGCAAAACGCGGTGGATTTGAGGAACGAATGTATTTAGTGGAAGTTCACGATGAGTAAACTGCGATTACTTACCCGAAATTTGCTGGCGGAGTTGAAAACACTCACTGCAGAAGCGGATACGATTTACTGGCTGACTGCCTTTCTAATGAAAACTGGTGTCAACGAAGTATTACCTGTATTGCGTGACGCCGCCCGTCGTGGTGCGGAAATTAAAATCCTAACAGGTGACTATTTGTCCATCACGCAACCGGACGCACTGCAATTATTGGTTGACGAGTTACCTTCTGCTGAGATTCATATGATTGAAAGTGGCGGTACTTCCTTTCATCCGAAAGCGTATTTGTTCAAATCAAAAGATCACGCAACCGTCATCATCGGCTCGTCGAACTTGTCGAGATCCGCACTCACTAGCGGAATTGAGTGGAATCTATACGCACCATCCACAGTGGACGAAAACATTTTCGAAACAGCAGCGGATGAATTCATGAAGATGTTTTTATCACCGAACACGATCAAGCTCAACAGCGAACAAATCGATCGCTACCGCAAGCGCTATGACGAAACGAACAGAGAACTCCCTTTCAGTGCAGTCGTCGATCCACAAACAGAAATCGAAATGACTTTTGGCGAGGTAGAACAACAGCAAATTGCAGATCCAAGCGACTCTTATGGATCTAGCGCGCTCGCACCACGTCCTGCACAACAACTAGCGCTCGATGCATTGCATGAAACAGTAGAAAGCGGCTACGAAAAAGCGTTGACTGTACTCGCTACCGGACTTGGCAAAACTTATCTAGCCGCCTTCTTCGCTGAATCTTATAAACGCGTACTATTCATCGCCCATCGCGAAGAATTACTAACACAAGCGCAACAATCATTCGCTCATGTCTTTCCTAAGCGGACAAGCGGCATCTACAACGGCTACCAAAAACAACACGATACAGAATTCGTCTTTGCTTCTATCCAAACACTCGCGCGAACCTATCATCTAGAACAATTTTCACCGACCGCGTTTGACCTAATCGTAGTTGATGAATTCCACCATGCGGCCGCAAGCACCTATGAACGCGTACTAGACTACTTCAAGCCTAAGTTCTTACTCGGTCTAACCGCCACACCCGACCGCCTAGACAACAAAGACGTCTATAGCTTATGTGACGGCAACGAAGCCATCTCCATCCACTTCCTAGACGCCATTCGGCAAAACTGGCTATCCCCCTTCATCTATTACGGGGTTCTCGATGAAACTGACTATAGCCAATTAAAATGGAGAAATAACCGCTACGACGAAGAAGAACTATTGCGCCTGCAAGTACGCGAGAGTTATGCTGACGCAGTTCTACATGCATGGATTAAACAGAAACAAACCCGTACAATCGGATTCTGCTCATCCGTCCGACAAGCAATCTACCTGCACAAACATTTTGCCCAAGCAGGTTTCCGTTCACTCGCACTACACGGCAACACCGACCGCCACACACGCACCACGGCACGCAACATGCTCGAAAGTGGCCAACTCGACATTATCTTCACCGTCGATTTATTTAATGAAGGCGTCGATATTCCATCCGTCGATACCCTACTATTCGCCCGCCCGACTGAATCGCTGACTGTCTTCACTCAGCAAATTGGACGAGGGCTACGGATTGCAGATGGAAAATCGCATTGTGTCATCATTGACTTGATCGGGAATTACCGTAATGCGCGGAAGAAATTCCAAGTGTTTAATGAAGAAAGTGAGTTACCTTCGAAGATTAGTAGCGAGACGTTTACAGAGCCAAATTATTTTGAGTTTCATTTTGATACCGCAGTAATTAATCTATTAGAAGCAATGAAGCAAAATGAACCGATTCAGCAACGACTGATTAATGCTTATTTTGATTTGAAAACTGAACTTGGCAAGCGTCCGACCTATTTACAATATCATCTCAAAGCCAACGAAGACTCCAAAGCCATCCAGCAGAAATTCAAGACATACCCTATTCTCTTGCAACATGCGGGAGAACTGAATGCATTGGAGCTGGAAGTACTTGAACAGCATAAAGACTGGCTAATTGAAGTGAATCGTACTGGCATGAACAAGAGTTATAAGATGATTGTGCTGAAATATATGTTGAGTAAAGGACCGGGGGCTTGGTATGAACCTGTCACACCGGAGGAAGTTGCACCGTTTTTTCATGGGTATTTGATGGAGAAGGATTATCGAAGAGATACCGACCTTGCAGATAAAACCGGAAAGTCTTTGCATGTATATAATGAAGAAAAAATTTCAAACCTTATCGCGAGAATGCCTATGACGAAGTGGAGTGGTGCTTCTAAGGGTAGGATTTTATTTGAGGATGGCGTGTTTGCTCCGCAGTTGGTTGTGGCGAAGGAGCATGAGGGGATTTTGTTTGATTGGGTTAGGGAGATTTGTGAGTATCGGTTGTGGGGGTATTTTGAGAGGAAGGGTGTAAAGTTGATTAAATAGATTAAGATTATATTTATTAAAGGAGAGAGATAATAAATGGATGCAGGCACTATTTTATTGTTGGAGTTCTTAAATAAGCAGAAAACCGTCTTCCGCGTTCCTGTATATCAAAGAAACTATGAATGGACAGAAGAACAGGTGAATCAATATTTTTATGATATTGAACGAATTGTAACTGAAGATGGTTATAAAGGGCACTTTTTAGGAACTGTCGTGTTTGTAAAGTCATCCTTCCCCGGAATGGGAACAGATTTAATTATAATAGATGGCCAACAAAGAATTACAACAACATTTTTATTCTTGAAAGCTATTCATGATACTTTAGGAAAAGATCATCGATATACCTCTGAAATCAATGACATGTATTTTGAAAATCGAAATGTTGATGCAGCATATGTTAGTAAGCTAATTCCTGTCCAAGAAGATCGGAATGCCTATAACGAACTGCTGACTCATGATCTATCTGATATGAATTCTAAAATACATAAGAACTATAAGCATTTAATGTATTTACTTCAACATTCGAATTCATCAACCGAGGAAATGTATGAAGCATTAATGAAAGTAAAAATCGTATATATAGAATTAGAACAAGGTAGAAAAGATGAAAACCCTCAAGTGATTTTTGAAAGCCTTAATTCTACAGGTCTTGCATTGACTCAATCAGATTTAATTAGAAACTACTTATTAATGAACGAACCACCAGAATCTCAAGAAATCATGTATAGAAACTACTGGCTTCCGATTGAAAAGCAATTAACCAATGCAAAAATATCTGACTTCATAAGAGATTTTATAACGATGAAGACAGGTAATATTCCTAATAAAAGTAAAGTATATCACCAATTTAAAATATACGTTACAACTAATCAATTCAGGAGCAAAGAAATATTAGAGCAACTGTATAAGTACTCTAAGTTCTATAAATTATTTCTTAGACAGGATGCACCTGAAAAAGAAGTGGCGCACTACTTAAAAATATATAACCAAATGCAATCCACCGTTGCATTCCCGTACCTACTTCAGATATTCGACATGTACTATAATGAGAAATTGATTTTACAGGAAGAGTTTCTTGAAGTTTTGAAGGTTATTTCTTCTTATTTAATACGTCGACTAGTTTGTAACTTGCCTACGAATGCTCTTAATAAAGTATTTGCTTCAATGGGGAAAGAGGTAACAAAAAGGCACAATGACAATGGAATAGTAGTTGCAGTAGAGGACTATTTAATGAGCCGTAAAGGAAGTGCTGTTTTCCCTCGCGACGAAAAGTTTAGAGATAGCTTTATCAACGGTGACATCTATCAACGAAAAAGCAGACTAGCTGTTATATTGCTATCTAATATAGAATCAAGGGGCCATAAAGAGCTTGTTGATATGGAAAACATTACAGTAGAACACATTATGCCGCAATCCTTAAGCCCTTCTTGGAAGATTGAGCTAGGGAAAAATTCAAATGAGGTTCATATTATTCTGAAGGACACTATAGGCAATCTGACATTAACGAATTACAACTCTGAATTGTCCAATCGAGATTTTGAGAAGAAAAAATTTTTTTACAGTCAATCGAATATTAAAATCACACGTGACATTTCAGCTTTTGATAAATGGAATAAAGACAATATACTTAAAAGAGGGGAAATCTTATTCAAAACCGCTCTCCTAATATGGTCACTACCTGAGGATCGTTATAACACTTCAAAATTAGATACGTTTGGTGGGGATGCATATGTTAATATCATTGATCCAATTATTGTAACAGGAAAAAAGCCTACACACTTAAAAATTGAAGAACGCTCTTTTAATGCAGAAACTTGGAAGGCTGTTTTACTCAACTTCTTGAAATATCTAGCGGATAAGGATTTAGAAGGTTATTTAGACTTGGCAAAACAAAGGCAATTCCAGAAACTCCTTTCATACAACGAAACCTTTTTTAGAAAAGGAGAAAGGGTTGAAGGTCTATATGTAGAAACAAATTTAGATGCCCAAACTATTTTCAATTATATCGGATTACTGGCTGAATACTATGATATAGAGGATTTAATAGAAGTTAAAATTACAAATTAACTTATCTAGTTCTTTCACTATAGGAACGTAGTAAGTCATGTTCCCTCTATTCTTCTCCAACCTTGTACCATAAAAAAGAGAAGCACACTTCTAAAAGAAGATGTACTTCTCTTTTTTTATGATATCAATTCCTTACACAAGAACCTTTAACTCCTCAACACTAGTATAATATCCCAAGTACTCAACAAATAATTCCTTTAAATCATCTTTTTCAAGCATTGGCGACATAACTACTGGATAATTCTTATTGAATTCAAACAGAACTTGTCGGCCAATTCGTGTATCAGCACCTAAGTCATCACGACCCTTGATTTTCTTCTTTAGTATACTAGATATCCCCAGTTCATCTACAATCGTTAAAATATTAAATACGAATTGCTTACTGCGAAATACCTCATACTTAATCATATAGTTGTAAAGATCTAAGTTATCAATAATAATTTCATAATAACGTTTTCTCTCTGCCTCATCCGCCACCATATCGGAAATATACTCAGCAGCTAGTACAGATTTGTAGATATAGTTTTCCCAATCAAACTTCTTCACTACTATTTTATTAAAGTTCTCTATACTATCTTTTATTTCCGGATACTCATTAAGCAAGAATTCTCGTTTTTTCAATAGTAATAACGAGTGCCAAAACCGCCCATCTAAGTGTAACTCTCTATCACTGGTCAGATAATACTTTTCCATCGTTTCAAATGCTTTTAAAAATAGTTCTTTCCGGAGATCTTCATTCTTATATGCAATATAGATAGGAAAGTCAGGAGCTTGCTTTATATTTACTGTCTCATCTGAAAAATAATCATCATTATCTTCAATCGTGCCATTTAGAAAGTCTTTATAAAATTGCACGTTATTTCGATAGCCTTTTTCGAGTATTCTAATCTCCACTGGTTGCCAACCCCTTTACCGCTAATGCATATTTCTCAATTACTTTATCCGAAATATTATAAATGGCTTCATCAATAGATTCTGTATCCAATTCAAAGACCATTTTAGCTTTCATAAGCCTATACAATTTGGCATCCAGCTGATCAATAGGTAGATCGATCATATCCAAATAGACCTGACCATCTTTACCGTAGTTGCTGATAAAGCGAGAAAGAGCTTTTTGAAGACCCATATAGATATATGGATTATTAAAATTGCCGCTCATAGGCAAGCCCGCGAATTGTAGCTCTTCATCACGATAATGAATGATGATCATTTCACTACTAAGTTCTATCTTAATAGCCGACGATAATGTTGGATCTACTTTCCTTTCAAACAAATCAAAAGGCTTTGCTGAACTACCTTCAAAAATGACTGTATTCGAGAACCCAAGAATCGCGTGACGAGAAACAACTATATCCTCTCTGAATTCTTGAAAGAAGCTATTAATGTCATCATTGGCGGCAAAGGAAATATCTTCTTTTGATTGAATACTCATTTGAATAGAAGTTCGATTATTTATTGATATTCTTGTCTTAGGAATATCTACAAACTTCTCGTTAGGATCTATTTCGTAAAACTTATTGTCTTTGGACTGAACAACAAGATAGAGTTGGGCTTTTCTATTAGAAAGCAATCCCATTAAAAAGTCTGATTCTACTTCAAACTCTATATCAAAACGATAGTTGTCCGTGTTCTCTTTCAAGTCAACACTCAGCGTAAATCCGCCACTATCGTAACTATTCGATGTATTCGTGAGAACTGGATAAGGAAAGTTCGCATCTTTTTTGTATATCATTTTACACCTCTACATAATAAACAAATTTCAATGCCCGGTTATAGTCGCTTTTAAGTTTAAATGTCAACTCAGCTATACCTCGATTGATTGTTACATCATTTATTTTATTGTCTTTCAACGAGCATTCTGTCGCCGAGACTTTATCATGAATTTCTACATAGTTATCTTTTAATCGGAATGCATTTTTATACTCTTGACCCATCCCATCAATAATTGAAATGCCTACATTACATGTTTTGGCCTTTTTCACCTGTTCATTGCTAGATAAATTAAAACGGACTATTTCCCGATCTCCTATTACCACACGCTCTACGGTATTCGGATGAACAGTATATAAACTCAAAGTACGCTCGTCTTCGGAATCCGCATTATCGTTCGTTGACGTTTCTCTTCTAACTGGTTTGATTAGATCTGGGGTCTTCCTTTTTGACGTTCCTTTAGTAGCTCCTTTATCTTTTGGTGGCAATGAATCATCTTTCATCTTAACAACAGGTTTTTTCTTATCAATCACAACTGCACCCATTGCTTTAGAAAGCTCTTTCTTCAATTGTATTTCGGATACATAAAGCAGATCTTTTGTATCCATCTTTCCATCCGTTGGGTTTTGCTTTCTTATAGCCTCGTCAAGAATAATGGTTATTTCTTTAGACAAGTTGTTAATAAATCGTTTTGCACGTTTTTGAAGATTTGGATCTTTCATATGATCCACCGATAATTCTGTATGTGATTCATTTTCTAACGACTTTAAGTAGGCATCTTCTTTAATTCCGCCTATTAGCACTGCATTAAATGGTTGGTTTGCTTTATTTTTCACTTTCTTGTCTTCAATTTTCATACCAATGGTTCGTACAATTGCCACACGCCCTTTAGGTATTTCTTCGTCATACCGGAAATGGAGGTTAAACGTGTAGTCTTCCCTACCGTCAGATACATTAATTTCTATTGGTTTTTCTTTTAAGAACGTATTAACATAAAGTGGTGTGAATTCGGTTTTCATATCTGAAATGTTTTGTGGATAGTACTCGGCATTATTTACATACTCTTCAATATTTGAAGCATTGATTAATTTACCATTCACATCCACCTCTAACTTTTTATGTAAGATCGATATAAAAAAGCTGTCACACACGCTTCGAATAATTTCACGTTGATCACTATACTCTTTTCGTAGGAAAGGAATTATGATTTTTAAGCCACGTGTGTTTTTCTCAAAGATTTCATGGAAGTTGTTTTGAAAAGGATAAAATTTTGTTTTATTTTTACCTGCTTCAAGCTGTTTCAGTTTTGCAAAGTATCCTGTTGAACGGTAGCTCTGATCCTGATATTCATGTTCAATCAACTGTACTGTTCCACCCAAATGTTGATTTCCAAATTCATCACAGTTGGCAAAGTACATTATATTCAAATCTGAAGCAGCATTTGAAGCGATTTTACCTACTCCATGAGATCCTCCCCTTGATGTTTCGAGAGTAGGATCTTCTTCCTCTGAATGGACTCCTTTATTGTAGGCGTAAATAGCCCATGTATCTTTAGTTGAATCACTCTGACCGTTTTTGGCTCCGGTCAAACCTCTAGTGTTCGTATCTTCGAAAGAAATATAGTGAACTTCTTCCGCCTTAGCCATTTTGACCATATGATTTATTGCTTCTGTCGTATAATTATTTCGACCTTTTAAGCTATGTATTCGTTTAATAACTTCGCCTATTCCAGGAACATCTTCACTCTTAATCATTCCTGTTTTTATCTTAACTTTTACAGGATCAACAGTTCCTAACATTCTTCCATCAAGAGAGTTTTGCAGATTTTCACGAATTAAGCCAGATACTTTAAGATTATAAAATCGTTCAAGAATTTTATTAAAATTTGATTCCTCTATGTTTGGTATAGGGGAAAAGTTCCAATATGTCATGGTTGCACCTCACGTTAATTTACCCATTCACTAATCACACTAATTAACCAGTTAGATAAGTAATTATATTAGTAGTATAAGTCAATGCTTGAGATGGATCAATATTAGTGGAAAGTGAGATAGGTAATACGTTTAAGTAATAGAAAGGCCCTTATAAAGATCCTTTTCCCCAAGGTTACTCATCACCCAGTTTTAAAGGGTACCTCTTCACTAAGATTTTCCCACCCGTTCCTCCATAGAAACTTTAATGTGTTTATTCAATTTTCTAGTAGATAGACTCATATACGTTTTGATACATTCCAGGACTATTCCAACCTTATCCATTAACTCTTCTAAAAAAAACAAACAACACCCAATAAACCATCGTCCATTCTCTTCACTTCCCACTAAACTACTGCGCCCAATATCCCCCATTTTCATCACGCCCAACCCCAATATATGTAAAACTTTCATTTAAAATATTTCATCAATAGCCTGCAGAATCCATCCACCTCGCACCAACTGCTTGCACGTGTGGATACCCCTTTGCGATATTCCCTCCCGCGCTTCGGTACGTAACACCATTTGCCCTCATTTGCTCAAAAGGGAAACCGTATGTAGGGCTCGTATGGGAGAAATAATTATTTGTCGCCATATTTGCTGATTTTTGTTTCACGGACTTCTGTAATGCTGCGTCGATTTGCAGTGGCTTCAACCCTGCTTTCACACGCTCGGCATTTGTAAAGTCTAGAACGCTTTGCTCCGTCTCTGAGGCATTGGCATTTTGTGGTTTCTCTACTGGTTGACTCGGTTGCACTGGTGTACTAAGACGGTGTTGGATCAGATTTTGGTACTGGAATCGGATTTGGTGCTGGATTTGGGTTCTTTTCTGGTTTAAAATCACCATTCAACATTCTAGCCATAAATACAGCGAAGTGTTCACGTGTAAGTTTGTGATTCGGTCTAAACGTGCCGTCTAAATAGCCCGTAGTAATATTTTCAGTTGCAAGTATACTAATGTAACCTTTAAATCCATTGCTCTCTAGGACATCTTTAAATCTAACACCTACAGTTTTCCGTAGATTGTATCCTTGAACTAAGATCTTAGACATTTGTCCTCTCGTTAATGGGGCTCCAGCATCAAAATACTTTGAACCATGTTCGTTTGTTTTACCTGAAATAATTCCTAGCTCGACTGCTTTCGCAACTTTGTCATATCCGTAGTTTCCTTTTTTCAAATCTGTAAAGCCCGGATCGGCGGCAGTAAAATCAGTGATTCCTTTTTCTCGAAGTATCATGGTGACTGCTTGAAGACGTGTGACGTTTGTAGAAGGTTTAAAACTACCATCTTCATAACCAGTGATAATGCCTTTTCCTGATAAATATTCAATCTCCCGCTTATAATTTGTAACGTCCGAGAATCCAGACGCTTGTACTTTCCATTGTGTCAGCAGAGCAAAGACTACTACAAATGTTAGTAAACTTAAAAGTATCTTTATAAACAATTCTATCTCCCCCCTACTTTAACTCCTTAACTCCTTTCTACATCGCTCTTGTAATTCCTTCTACTTTTGGAAGCTAGGCAAGAAAATATTTCCATAGATAGCGGATCGCTTTTTTCGCGTCTATTGATTAACCAACTCCCTCCGATACACTACCCGTTCTCCCGCCCTCACATGCCCGACATACGCAGGAAATGCTACGACTTCCTTCTTATACGCATTGACAGTCATTTCCTTTCCCGACTCCGCAAACGCCATGAAACGAACCATTAAACGATCCGCTCGCGTGATTTTTCGTTGCGGTCCGCGAAATAAGTCTTCATGTAATCGGTACGCATCCAATGAATGTTCTGCCAAATAAAATGCGAACCAGTCTTTTTCTTCAGTTTCCATAACAAATAGTTTCACCTTTCCGATACTTAGCAAATTTTCTTCCATGAGTTGCTTAATCGCCACTTCATCGAAATCCAATTTCTTTAATTGTTCATGGTCATCTTCTACACGCACTTTTTTATGACTGAGAGCCCAGAAGATGCTGTGGGCTAAATGCGATAAGTCGAATTCAACAGCGTAGTCGAATAAATCTTGGACAGTAACCATTTCCTATTCTCTCCTTTCATTTCTTCCCTAAATCATGTAGTTTGCCGGTTCGTTTATCATAGTATGCTGTTACTGTTTCGGTTGGGCCATTACGATTTTTGGCGATTTGAATTTCTAAAATATTCGTAGGCTCATCTTTTGTGTTGTAATAATCTTCACGGTAGAGGAACATCACAACGTCGGCATCTTGTTCAATATTTCCTGAATCGCGTAAATCACTCATGATCGGATGCTTGTCCGATCGCATTTCAACTGCTCTCGATAACTGCGACAGTACGACGACGGGACAGTTGAATTCTTTTGCCATCGTTTTTAAATCGCTGCTAACTTTGCCAATCGCTTGTGTTTGATTTTCCATGGAGCCTTCCGGACAAATGATTTGTAAATAGTCGATGAAAATAATTGGCCGCTTCGTCGGATGTTCTTTAATGAACTTTCTAGCTGTTGCTTTGATTTCTCTTACTTTCAACCCACTACGGTCATCAATATGAATTTTGGCATTGTCCAGCTGACCAATCGCTGTAAGCCAAGTGCTTTTTTGATGTTCGCTGAAGTATTGATACGGATCGCGCATTCGCA
>NZ_JAPMIW010000019.1:49331-59131 GCF_033088395.1 Sporosarcina sp. GW1-11
CCGCCAGCAATCGATCAATCATCGTATCTCTACTCATTTCCAGCGAAAAGATGATCGGTAAATGCCCACTATTTCCTGCATGGAAGGCGAAATGATTGAGCACGTCTGTTTTGCCCATCGACGGACGACCCGCGATGACGATGTATTCACTATCTTGAAAACCGTCTAATACGTCATCCAAATCGATCAATCCAGTCGGAGTCCCTTTCTTTTTGATCAATGGTTGAAATGGCCTTTCGTGTTGTCTGATCAAATCATCCGTTATAGACAACGTCTGGCTCGTTGTTTCACATGCTTGCAGCTTATCGAAAGCTTGCTGGATTTCTGCGATGCTCCAGTTATTTTGACTCGCTTGTTGGAGTAACACATGCTTTTCCTGCTCTTTCCATTGTTCGATGAGAAATTCTTTATATTCATCAAAGCGTGCAGGATTTGCGAATCGACGAAGTTCCGCTAAATAATTCGCACCTCCAAGTTCTTTCGCTTCACCGACTAGCAGCATCGTTATATAATCCACCGATTTTTCCCGTTGAACTAATTCACGCATGACGCTGTAGATTTGTTTATGGACAGTTGTAGTGAAATGGTCCGATTGTAAGCCACTGTCAAGTATTAAATAATTCTCCTGCATCATCGTTCCAAGTAAACTTCTTTCCGCAAATTCATAACCCATTTACTGGTCCCCCTTCTCCATAGTCAAGTGTTGGTGCTCGATAGCTAACAACTTTCCTCGTCTCATTCACCGGCACTTCCGACGGTACTTCATTCAAATAGTTTTCAAAATTCGTTGCACTGAATAAAGTGGAAGGTCGTAAATATTTACAGAACGTTGGATCATTCAGCCATTGTGCGGTTTTGGTGTTAATGACTGCTTTGAAATCATCCACTGTATAGCCTTCACTGATCCGATCATTGAGCAAACTTCTCGTAGTTTTTGAATGAGCTTTGAATGTTTTATTGATTTTTTGATTGAGATAATTGATGACAGAAGCGATCACGTCGAGATTCTCCTCGACGTATTCTTTATTCTTTGTAGTAGTCTTACACTCTTTGGTTATTGGCCTATGCAAATTCGCCAGGTCGAGCTGTGTATTTTTATCCTCATCACCTAGGCAAGACTTCCGCTCTAGCACTGTAAGTTGTAGTGCTCTCAATTCTTCATTTGCATAATTCACTCGATACCATTTGGTGTTATCAATTTTCATTCGGTTGTATACCGCAGAGACGATCCACCCACCTTTCTCCAGTTTGCGAATGATGCGCCGAATCGTATCCGCCGACCAATAAGGGAATTCTGTTCTCCAGCCTTCATAGCTGTTATACACCCACCTATAGCCATCCCGAATATTTTTAGACATGAGCGAACGGTAATGCAATTGTTGCAGAAATAACGCTTCCTTCATTCCAATTTTCATTACTAATGAAGGTAAGGATTGGTAAGGTGATTCGTCTAGTAATAGCTTCATTTGTTTGCCTCCTATCATCCGTCTATTAAGTGAACTCCCTGTTCTTTCTTTCACCCCCTATATAGACGCGGATGAAAAAAAGGATACACTTTTTTTATTTTATTTTTTTATACGACAAAAAAGAGTGTGATCCATTGTGGATTACACTCTTTTTTGGGGCTTAGCAGTTATTGAATATTATTTAAAACGCCAGATAATGGTTGGACAATAAAATTCTCACGGAAAGCTAGAACCCGGTCTATAAGCGCGAGTCTACTTCTCCACCGATAAAAAAGCACATCCCCAAACTGGAATGTGCTTTTCATCATTTACTAAAATCTATTTTTTTCGAAAGAGCTAGCATAATCATGCCGCCAATAGTCATCGACAATAACTCGCCTAGGCCGACTGTGAACCAGGTAAACCAGAACGGTAAACCATACAGCAACGTCAACTGGCCAGCAATACTAAACATCGAGAAGACTGCAATGAGAGCCATGCAGACAAATTTCATCTTCATCGACTTCATATTTTTCGTAGCTGCTCGACTAATGATCAGTACAAGAAACGTCGCAAGTCCGCCAACGGGAACGTCTAAGAACCATGTCGGGGAAAAGAAGTTCGCTAGTACAACGCCTGCTGTTACGGCGATCACATATCGCTTATGAAACAGAGCCAAGTAGTTGAACATTTCCGATAGACGTAGTTGAATCGCACCGAAGCTGACGACAGCAAGCATGACCGTAACAGCCACATATAAGCTAGCTACGATGGCCATCTTCGCAATCTCTCCAACAGCTATGCGCGGTCGCTCTTTTGAGAGTAACGTCATCTATATTCCTCCTTTATAAAACAGCATCGAAAGCTGTTTTAGTAATAACTACGGACAAAGGAAGAGAGAGCCTATCGCTCTTTCAAGAAGTTCCGTAGTGCAGCCGTACAGACTGCTTGCCTAGTATAGCAGAAATGATGGATACTGGATACTATTACTTTGCGGTCCACCCTCCATCAATGGGAATCACGGTACCGTGGATATAACTAGCTGCGTTTGACGCCAAGTACAATGTTAGTTTAGCTACTTCTTCGGGTTGCGCCCAGCGACCGGCCGGTGTTTCATCCGCCACCCACTTCGCCATTTCGCCATCACCCGCAAAATCCGCGGCATTCATCGGTGTTTGAATTGCGCCCGGTGCAATCGCATTTGCGCGGATTCCTTCTCTGCAATAATCCATCGACAGTTGTTTCGTATAGCCGATGACCGCGTGCTTCGATGCAGTATACGCCGCACCGCCACCGCCCGCCACCAAGCCAGCAATCGATGCCATATTAACAATTACGCCAGACTTCTTTCCAAGCATTTGCGGCAAAACAGCATTCGTCACGAGAAACATTCCCTTACTATTCGTATCCATAATGCGATCCCATAGCGCTTCATCCGTTTCCAATGTTTTTGCGAAACCGTCAAGCACACCCGCTGTATTACACAAAATATCAATAGCCCCCGCCTGCGTCACCGCCTCTAAAACGTCGGCACGATCGCGCACACTCCCCGCTGTAAAACGAAAGCCATCGTAAATATCCGCCAATGAAGTCAAACCCGCTTGATCCACATCAAAACCATAAACATTCGCACCATTGTTAAGAAACTCGACAGCCTGGGCACGCCCAATTCCTGAAGCCGCCCCTGTTATAAATACATTCTTGCCTGCAAATTCATGTTGCACTATAATTTCCTCCAATCAAAAAAGCCCATGGTTACCCATGCGCTCATTGTCATTCTATTACTCAACAATCTTCCAATCTTCCGCCAGCAAATCGCATACAGTCGGCGTAAACATCGTGTAACCTTCCCCGCGCACATTGATCACGAAATACGGATTCATCGTTTCACCGTCTAGTGTTTCCGCCGGGACCAGTTTCACATAAAGTTCAGCACCTCCCCAATTCCCGCGGATCACTTTTTCGCCCGCTTTCAGACACGGCAAGATTTCTTCGAAGTTCATTTAGTTACATCCTTCCTCACGTACATAGAGTTTTTCGGTAGCTTTAGATTACCATAGCTGGTTTGGGTGGACAAGATAACCGGCATCTATGAGCGCGGGAACGCTTTCTATGAGCGCGAGTACACTTTCTATGAGCGCGGGAACGCTTTCTATGAGCGTGAGATCGCTTTCTATGAGCGCGGGATCACTTTCTATGAGCGTGAGTACACTTTCTATGAGCGCGGGATCGCTTTCTATGAGCGCGAGTACGCTTTCTATGAGCGCGAGATCGCTTTCTATGAGCGTGAGATCGCTTTCTATGAGCGCGGGAACGCTTTCTATGAGCGCGGGATCGCTTTCTATGAGCGCGGGAACGCTTTCTATGAGTGCGGGATCACTTTCTATGAGCGCGAGATCGCTTTCTATGAGCGCGAGATCACTTTCTATGAGCGCGGGATCGCTTTCTATGAGCGCGAGTACGCTTTCTATGAGCGCGAGATCGCTTTCTATGAGCGTGAGATTGCTTTCTATGAGCGTGAGATTGCTTTCTATGAGCGCGGGATCGCTTTCTATGAGCGCGGGAGCGCGGGAACGCTTTCTATGAGCGTGAGATCGCTTTCTATGAGCGCGGGATCACTTTCTATGAGCGTGAGATCGCTTTCTATGAGCGCGAGATCACTTTCTATGAGCGTGAGAACGTTTTCTATGAGCGTGAGAACGATTTCTATGAGCGCGGGAACACTTTCTATGAGCGCGGGAACACTTTCTATGAGCGCGGGATCGCTTTCTATGAGCGCGCCCACAAAAAACAAGCCACACTCCATGAATGCTCATAGAATGTGGCTTCACCAGTTATTTCTTTTTATTGCATTAGACCGTCAGATGAATTGAAGTGTACTTTATATCGGCCGTATTCTGTCTCTGCATTAAATACGTATTGGTCGAATGTATACGGCTCATCAGTGACAGGGTCTAGTTCAATTTGTTGTGTTTTTGTTACGTATTTGATTGCGACATCCTTATAGTTATAAGATTTATATTCTTCTTGTATGACCTTTTTCGCTTCGTCTACTGTCAGTTGGAAGTTCTTTGTTCCAACTGGGACATACTTGAAGGTCGCCACTTTCCATTTACCGTCTTGCTTCTTGAATGTGTAGTCCAAAAATCCGCCAGTGGAGATGCCATTTTGGAATTCTATTGTCTGGACTTGAAGCGTGTTTGTGTCCGGTTGAGTGAATTGGAAACGGACATAAGGCTCCATACGCAATTGCGGAAGGGCACTTGAATAGCATTCTACACACGCTTTCGGATAATAAGATTCTAAGCTGTTATCCACAAAATCTTTCGTAGCATATGGATACAAATCTGTTTTTATATCGTTAAACGGTTGACCATTCATTTGGCCTTTTCTCATCGTGTGTTCAATAAAATGAGTCAGTCGATTCGTTAGATCCCATGCTTTTCCTTTTGTTACTTTATCCGTAACTGGGCGAGCATCCCGTACAAGAATCGCGCGGTACAAGAACTCCGCATAGTGTGCACGTGTGACGGACACATTAGGTGAAAATTCGCCTTGATACCCTTTCGCTACACCGCTAGCAAATAGCGCATTCGCATGAACATAACCCCAATGATCCAAATAGACATCATAGAATGCATTTTGTTTTGTCATATGAAGATCGAATGCTAGATCCAATACTTTCGCCATCTGGATACGCGTAATCGGTGCATCTGGATTGAATCTTCCATCCACTCCTCCGCTGACGATACCGGCTTCTGATAATTTCATGATGGAAGTGTAGTACGGATGCGTCTTCGGTACATCCGAAAACTTCACTTGACTGCTCGTTAACTGAGGCAACTTCAGTGCTTTGTCTAATAATGCAGCGACATGTTTACGGCTAATAGGGTCTTGCGGTCGGAACGTTCCATCCGGGTACCCTCCAATAAGCCCTAGCTCCTGCATATACTGGATTGCTTTATAATTCGAGTGAGTCGTTGGCACATCTTTAAAGTCTTTTACCGCCGCTTGATTAACTCCTATAAAAATAGTAAATGACAACATCACGAACAATAGAGTACATACAAAACTTCGACTGAACTTCTTCATAACCTGTTCCTCCTCGCATACTATTTTTGTCGTATGTATAGTACTTGTTCATTCTATTTTACTCTATAGAACGGCATTCGTATATACCTAATTTTGGAATATTTGAACTTTTTTGTATAGACTTAACCGAATAACTAAAGAATGTATCTTTTCAATGACCTTATAAGGTTCTTTACCCTATTATCAATGAAAGATGCTTCTATTTTTAAATTTATTTTCCTCGCCCCAGATTACGATCTAACATCCGACTCAGACTATTTTTCCAGTTCGATTGGTGGCTTCTATTCTATCCCCAATAGGCTAGAAAATTCTTGGCCTCTCCGTACCGCACCTAGTTGTAGTTTCCCTGAAATAATCCAATTTCACGGAATGTCGTAGAATTCATCCTGCATGAATGTGCGTTTTATTGTGACTCGCACGGAGAGGAAGTTTGTTTCAAAGGGTGTTGCGTAAGACTTTTGAAGCGTTACGTGTGCTTTAAGTACACATGTGGAGATTTTTTGTATTGCGGGAGGAATGCACTGTGCGTGGGATGATACATTCTATGAGCGACAACCACGAGTCTATGAGCGCAGAATCAACATCTATGAGCGACAACCACGAATCTATGAGCGCAGATGAAAGAACAAAAAAAGCGTTCAAATGCCTATATGCATTTGAACGCTTTTTTACGTAGTCCAATTAAAAGAACCCGCTATCCGCGTGGAACGTAATAGTATCCCGTCCATTCATTCCTTCTACTATGAACTTATATTGATCAAACGGATACTTTTCATGTGTAGAATAATCTTCACCCATAAGCTGAGTTTTCGAGACGTATGTGACGTCAACATCGCCATATCCATTACGTCGATAATCCTCTTTCACAATAAACTTCGCTTCATCGATTGTCAGACTAAGATTCTTCTTCCCTACAGACGTATTGTAGTAGTCTGCCAGTTTCCATTGTCCCGATGTCTGTTTTATTACAGCATCAATAAATCCACCTACTATTTGTCGATTTCTAAATTGAGCCGTTTGAATCGTTAGCGTATTCGCATCAGGTTGTTGGAATTCAAAGCGCACCTGAACTTCTGTTATTAAAGGATATAATAGATAATCATCATAATCTGGAGAAACGGCTTGATACACTTCCTTCAGAAAGCCATCTGCAAATGCCGGAGTTGCGTAGGGCAACAGGTCTGAACGAATCTGATTGAACGTTTTATTATTTTCTTCACCTAGTAGCAATACACGCTCAATTTGTGAATTTAACCGATTAAATTTATCTAACGCCGCCTCTTTTTTAAATTTATCCGTGCCAGGTTGAGGGGTTTTCATATGAATGGATCGATTGAGAAACTCCGCGTAGTGCGCGCGTGTGACAGGATGGTTCGGAAGGAAGAACCCCTGATTTCCTTTCGCCACATCATTTGAAAATAACGCATTCGCATGAACATATCCCCAATGAGTTACCAAAATGTCATGAAATCCAGAGTAATCCGTCATATTGAAATCAAAGGCCAAATCCAATACTTTTGCCATCTGAACACGTGTAATCGCTGCTTCAGGATTAAAATTCCCATCCAATCCACCACTCACAATCCCCGCATTCGCCAACTTCATAATGGGCACATAGTACGGATGACTTTTTGGCACATCGTTAAAAACCACTTTTGACTCTGACGGATGCGGTAACTTCAATGCCTTATCCAATAAAGCCGCCACGTGCTTCCGGCTAATCTTTTCACTTGGCCTGAACGTACCATCCGGGTAGCCACTAATAAACCCTGCTTTCTGCATCTCTTGAATCGCCGCATAGTTCGAATGCTTCTTTGAGACATCCTTAAACTCCATCGCTGTCGCTTCAGTAGAACTTACATAAACGAGCGACATCACCAGCAACAGTATTGTGCACACCATTAATCGAAATGCTTTCATACTCTCACTCCTCCGTCCGCTATTTGGCTATGTTAGCCGGTTATTTACATCGTAACAATATTCTGATTATTTGTATACGTGCATTAAGTAGTATATGAAACTCACATTGTCCAGAACTTTGAAAACTTTTGTATAGTGCGAATGAGAAAACAAAGGACGACATTCTGATGATCATAAGATGCTTCAGATTGTAAAATAACTCTCTTCAAGCTTTCGTTCTACTCCTACTTATGCTTTACTTACGGTATTAGATATTTACTAGAAAGGCGGCAATATATGATTAAATTGCGCGGTCATCACATATTTTGTTTATTAGGTTATCGTGGGATAGGTTACTCGAAGGAGTATGCGGAAAACATGACAGCAGTCCATACTGTATTACGGCAACGACCGGATACATTGATTCAGATCATGAAAGGTCCGGATCATTTATGTGCGAAGTTTCCTGATGATCAACCCTATCATTGTGAAGATAAAGGGATTTACGTGCGAGATTCGGAGATTTTGAAGCGGCTCGGGCTAAAGTTCGGAGATGTGTTACCTTGGCGAGAAATAGAACGGCGCATTCGGATCGAAGTCGTGCCTTCTGATATCGCTGTAATTTGTGAGACTTGTTCGTGGCGCCCGTATGGTTATTGCGAGCAAGGCGTGGAGCGAATTATTGATGCGACTGGATTACAGGAAGTCGAGCATAATTAAAAAGAAGTGATGGAAACCGCAATCGTTTCCATCACTTCTTCTAGTTAATAATACATCCCTGAATCTGAATCAACTTCCACCGTTTCGGTACCGTAGTCTGTCACAATCGTGAATGTATAGACGTCATATGTGTACTTTTCATTCGATACAATATCTTTTCCAGTCACTTGCTTCTTGGATTTATAGGTAACCCAGACCGTGTCGTTATAGAGTAAGTAATCATTTCTAATAATCTGTTCCGCTTCTTCAATCGTCAGCTTAAAATTCTTTTTCCCAACTAAATCATATGTGTAATCTTCCATTTTCCATTTCCCAGCATCTTGCTTGAATAGGTAACCTACAAACCCGCCATGTGCCAACCCATCCCCAAACTCTACTGTTTGAACGCTAATTCTATTTGGGGAAGTCTGGGTGAAATCAAAGCGCAACTTAAATTCTGTTCGTAATTGGAACGGGAATAAAAATTGATCGCATTCTGTACAGACGTATGGATAATATTCACGAAGATTGCCTTCCACAAATTCTGATGTCGCATACTTCAGTAATTCTGGACGAATTTGAGCAAAGGTTTTCTTCTGTCTTTTACCTTCAATTAACGTATATTCAATCAAATTCGTCAGTCGATTCGATAAATCAATCGCTTTGTTTTTCGTCACTTTACCAAGAGTAGGGTCAGCTTTTTTCGCTTCTATTGCACGGTTTAGAAACTCCGCATAATGGGCACGCGTAACCGTTCGATTCGGATAGAAACGCCCTTGATCCCCTCTTGCTACTCCACTCGCTGCTAATGCAGTGGCATGGACATAACCCCAATGATTGCGATTGACATCTTCAAATGAATCATAGGTCGTCATATTAAAATCGTATGCCAAGTCTAATACTTTCGCCATTTGAATACGAGTGATTGGCGCTTCAGGATTAAATTTCCCATCGAGTCCACCACTGAAAATCCCTGCTTCGGTTAAGTTCATAATCGATGAATAGTACGCGTGATTTTTCGGTACATCTTTGTAGATTACTTTACCCGCTGTGTAATCCGGTAGTTTTAATGCTTTATCCAATAACTTCGCTACGTGTTTACGGCTAATGCTTTGACTCGGACGAAATGTACCGTCTGGATAGCCGGAAATATAGCCAGCTTCTTGGATCGCTTGAATCGCTTCATAGTTCGGATGCTTCTTCGGCACATCTTTGAATTCCTTCGTTGCAGCAGAACCAGTTCCCATATTGTTAACAGATACGGCGAACAACAATGCAGTGAACAACACAACTCGAATGATTTTCTTCATGTATTCCCTCCTCTAATAGTTTGACTAACATTTACCAGTCGCTACCATTCTATCATTTAATTACTAGGCGGATATAACGATATATAGCAATAGTCCCCAACGCACAGAAAGGTTGTTTTGGCATTGGGTCATTTTAGTAATTTCTAAACACTTCATGACGCTTCTTACTATAGAATAGTTTTCATCACTGAACTCACTTCGGCGCTAGCGGATGGCTCCCGCTTGTCAGGCGCCTTCGTTCAGTTAGGAAAATAAATAGCATTGTACATTGAAAGTTGGTTAATAATTCAGTTTGTTCAAGACACATCAATACGCTTCTGTATGTGGAGAAGTGATCATCACTGAACCCACTGCG